>NZ_JBFAVI010000003.1:0-126302 GCF_040679695.1 Micromonospora sp. NPDC052213 | reverse complement strand
GTTGGGGGGCGCCCCGGGGCGGTGCCGCCGCCGACGGGCGTTCCAGGAGGTACGCGTCAGCCGGCGACCGGCGCGGTCTCCCTGTCGCCCGGCGCCTGCTCGGGCTTCACCGAGCGGAGCAGCACGCTGGCCACGTCGACGACCTCGACCTGCTCGCCGGCGCCCTTGCCGTTCACCCCGTCGTTGAGCATCGTCGAGCAGAACGGGCAGCCGACGGCGACCGTCCGCGCCCCGGTGGACATGGCCTCCTCGACCCGGTCCACGTTGATCCGCTTGCCGATCTTCTCCTCCATCCACATCCGGGCGCCGCCGGCGCCGCAGCAGAAGGAGCGCTCGCTGTTGCGCGGCATCTCGGTGAGCTCGCCGGCGATGGCGGTTCCCAGCACCTCGCGCGGCGGGGCGAACACCCGGTTGTGCCGGCCCAGGTAGCAGGGGTCGTGGTAGGTCACGCCGCCGTCGACCGGCTGCACCGGGGTGAGCTTGCCGGTGGCGACCAGGTGCGCCAGGAGCTGGGTGTGGTGGACCACCTCGAACTCGCCGCCGAGCTGGCCGTACTCGTTGCCCAGCGTGTTGAAGCAGTGCGGGCAGGTGGCGACGATCTTGCGCTTGCTCTTCTCCCTGCCCTCGAACGCCTCGTTGAGGGTCTCGACGTTCTGCTGGGCGAGCATCTGGAAGACGAACTCGTTGCCGATCCGGCGGGCCGGGTCGCCGGAGCAGGTCTCGCCCTCGCCGAGGATCGCGAACTTGACGCCCGCCTCGTTGAGCAGCGTGGCGACCGCCCGGGTGGTCTTCTTGGCCCGGTCCTCGAACGCGCCGGCGCAGCCGACCCAGAAGAGGTACTCGAAGTCGTCGACCTCGCCGACCCGCGGCACCTCGAAGTCCAGGCCCTTGGTCCAGTCCTCGCGGGTGTTCGGCGGGGCGCCCCACGGGTTGCCCTTGTTCTCCAGGTTGCGCAGCATCACGCCGGCCTCCGACGGGAAGCTCGACTCGATGAGCACCTGGTAGCGGCGCATGTCGACGATGTGGTCGACGTGCTCGATGTCGACCGGGCACTGCTCGACGCAGGCGCCGCAGGTGGTGCAGGACCAGAGCACGTCCGGGTCGATGACGCCGCCTTCCTCGGCCGTGCCGATCAGCGGCTTGTCGCCCTCGGCCAGGGCGAGCACGTCGACGTGGGCGAGCTGCGCGGCGGTGGCCTTCTCCTCGCCGGTCAGGTCCTTGCCGCCGCCGGCCAGCAGGTACGGCGCCTTGGCGTACGCGTGGTCGCGCAGGCTCAGCACCAGCAGCTTCGGCGACAGCGGCTTGCCCGTGTTCCAGGCGGGGCACTGCGACTGGCAGCGGCCGCACTCGGTGCAGGTGCTGAAGTCCAGCAGGCCCTTCCAGCTGAACTGCTCGACCTGGGCGACGCCGAACTGGTCCTTCTCCGGGTCGGCCTCCTCGAAGTCGAGCGGCTTGCCCTGGCTCGTCATCGGGCGCAGCGCGCCGAGGCCGGAGCCGGCGCGGCCCGGGTCGCGCTTGAAGAAGATGTTGAAGAAGGCGAGGAAACGGTGCCAGGCGACGCCCATGGTGACGTTGAGCGCGATCACGATGAGCCAGGTCATCGAGATGGCGATCTTGACCAGGGCGGCGATGCTGACGCCCGCGTCCCAGTTCGGCAGCACCCCGCCCACCGCGTGGCTGAGCGGCGTGGCCCAGACCGGGTACTCGAAGTGGTCGGTGGCGACCTTGAAGCCCCGGATGACGAAGCCCATGATCAGCACCGCGAGGACCACGGCCTCGACGAAGTACCCCTGCCACATGGTGGAGCCGGTGAACCGGGAGCGACCACCCGGCCGGGTCGGCCGGTTGCGGACCCGGATCCCGATCAGCACCAGGATGCTGACGATGCCCAGGACGCCGATCAGCTCGGTCACCGCGCCGTAGAGCGCCCAGCCGCCCACCAGGGGCAGCCCGCCGGTCGGGGAGACGACCTCGAAGTACGCCTCCAGCACCAGCAGCGACAGCACGATGAAGCCGACCATCACGAACCAGTGCGCCGCGCCCACCACGCTCCAGCGGAGCATGCGGGTGTGGCCGGCGGTCTCCGCCAGCATGGTCTTCGTGCGGGTGCCCTTGTCGCCGAACCGGGTCGGGTCCGGCTGACCCAGCCGGATGACGGCCACCATCTTCATGACCGCGCGTACCGCAAGCCACACCGCCACGGCGGTGACGGCGAACGCGAGGATCGTGGTGACGATCTGGACGCTGCCCATCGAGTTGGCCTCCCGGTCTGCTGCCTGTCGAGCGGCTCGGCGACCGGGGCCGGATCAGGGGGCGGTCGGCGAGCCGCCGCCACCGCACCCTCGACCGGACCGGTCGATGACCTCGCTCCGCTCGGTCATGCAATGCAGCCTACGCGCAAGGTTACCCAGCGGTAACGTGAGTCATCTCGCACTCCGGCCGCGCCGCCCTGCGCACACCATAGGTGGCCCGACCCGAAACCGCCGGGCAGGGTCTCCGCCGAGTGACACGCTCAGCTGCGGCACCGCCCCGGACGGCCCCCGGCGGGGCCGCATCGGGCGCCCGCGAGACTGGTCGACGGCTCGGGTGCCGACTAGCGGTCGGCTGCACCGAGAGGCTGGCGACCGCGACGGCTGCACCGAGAGGCGCGCACCGCACGGTTGCACCGAGCCGAGAGCGACTCGGGTGGCCCGGCGCCAGGCGGTCGCCGGGCGGGGCCGCTCAGCGCCAGCGGGAGAGCAGGATCAGGGAGGCGACCATCGCGCCGAAGCCCACCGCGAGGTTCCAGTAACCCCACGACATGACCGGGTACTCCTGCTCGGAGAGGTAGTAGACCACCAGCCAGCCGATGCCGAAGACGATGAGGCTGACCGCCGAGATCGGCAGCCACACCGGGCTAGGCTTGCGCGTCGCCGCCGTCGCCGTCGGGCGGACGTCCGTCGGCGGGGTGTACACCTTCTTCTTGCGGACCTGAGACTTGGGCACGACGCTCTCCAGAGGGGGTGACGACCTCGTCCGGCCTGACAACCGGGCGCGGGGGCGACGGTCCATGGCCAATAATGTTCGACAGCTAGCGTAGTCCCGAAGACCCGTCCAAGCCACGAATGGGGTCAGGCCGGTGCTCGGAGTGACCGAAAAAGGCGGGACTGTTCGGGTCGCCGCACCGGCCCGCCACCTCGCGGGCTGAACCAGACGACGGGGAAGGAACGCTCGGTGGAGTACACATCCGGCGCGGCATCCTGGCGGAAGGTGCTCCGGCGGGTGGTCGCCGGCCTCCTGCCACGGCGACCGCGGCAGCGCCGACCGGGCTGGTCGATCGGGGTGCCGCTGATCGCCGCCGCGGCCGGGCTGCTCTTCACCACCACGGCGACCACCGCCGGCGGCACCGCCCTACGCGAGGACCGGCGCCCCCAGCTCAACCAGCTCATCGAGGACCGCCGCGCGGAGGTGGCGGCCGGCGAACAGCGCGCCGCCGCGCTGCGCGGGGAGGTCGAGGACCGCACCACGGCGTTGGCCAGCTCGGACGGCCCCATCAAGGAGCAGCAGGACCGGGCGGCCGCCAGCCGGGAGGCCGCCGGATTCACCGCGCTCAGCGGCCCCGGGGTGACGGTGGAACTCAACGACGCGCCCCGCCGCAACGACGGGACCCTGCCCGCCGGGGCCACCAACGACGACCTGGTCGTCCACCAGGGGGACGTGCAGGCCGTGGTGAACGCCCTCTGGGCGGGTGGCGCCGAGGCCATGTCCATCATGAACGTCCGCGTGCTGTCGACCAGCGCGGTACGCTGCGTCGGTAACACCCTGCTGCTGCACGGCCGGGTGTACTCCCCTCCATTCAAGATCGTAGCAATCGGCGATCCCGCTGCCCTTCAGCGGGCCCTCGCCGACTCCGAGGGAGTCCGGTTGTTCAGGGACCTGGTCGACGACTACAAGCTCGGCTACAAGGAGACCGTCTCCACCGTCGCCGTGCCGGCGTTCGAGGATTCGACAACGCTCCGGTCGGCGGCGGTGCCACGGTGACCCGCGACGACTGGCCGGAGGAGCCCGACGGCCGGCACCGCGACCACGGTGACGGCCCGACGGAGTTCCTGCCCAAGGTCGATCGTCCCGCCCCGGCCGGAGCCTGGCCGGAGCCGACGCTGCCGCCCCGCTCCCCGGCGCCGCGCCCGCACGGTCCCGGCCCGTCGGTCGGCGACGGCCGCCCGGCCGGCGGCCCACCCGCCGAGTGGGCGCGCGCCGCGTCCGACCCCGCCCGTTTCGCCGGGCCCGGCCGCCCCGCCGATTCCGCCCGGCCCGGCGACCCGGCGCGCCCGGGCAGCCCCGCGCGGGAGCCCGGTCGTCCCGCGAACCCCGGCCGGTTCGTCCCCGGCGCCGACCAGGCCCGCACCGTCAACCCGGCCCGGCCCGCCGACCCGGACCGCCTCGGGCCCGGTCGCCCCGGCCCCCCCGACCACAGCCCTGCCGGCTTCGGCCGCCCAGGCCCCGTGGACTTCGGCCCCACCGACTTCGGCCGCCCCGGCCCCGCAGACCACGGCCGCCCCGGCCCCGCCGACCATGGCCCTGCCGGCTTCGGCCGCCCCGGCCCCCCCGACCACGGCCGCCCCGGTCTCGGCGACGTCGGCCCACCGGCCGGCCGGTCAGACGGCGACTCGCCGGCCCGTCCCGTGGACTTCGGCCCGCCCACCGGCGCCGCCGGCCGTGGTGCCCCCGCCCCGCCACCGTGGTCGGGCGCCGGCCAGCTCCGGCCGGCCGCCCCGCCGCACCCGGCGCCGCCGGCCGGCCCCGTCGGGCAGCCGGACGCCACCCGGGCGTCCGGGCAGGGCGGCGAACGCTCGCTCCGTCCGCCCGTGGACCGCGCCGCCGCCCAGGGCGACCGGCCGACCACCGACGGGCCGACCGCCTTCATCCCGAAGAGCGGCGCGGCTGTCGGCGGGCCGTCCGCCCCGGCGTCGCCGACCGTCCCCGACCGCTCGGCCGACCCCGGGGCCACCGCCGTGATCCCGGCCGTCCCCGGGCGTACGCCGGCCGGCTCGGCGGCCTTGTTCGAGTCGACCGCCCTGATGGGGGCCGTGCCGCGCCCCCCGAAGACGGACGAACCCGACGTCCCCGACGCCGGCGCCGAGCAGCCCCGGCCACGCCGGGGCGAACGGGTCGTCCAGCTCCGGCCGGAGCAGACCGGCGAGGGCTACAAGAGCGTCTACTCGGAGCTGACCCGGCCGTCGCTGGGCTCCCGGCTGCGCGCCGGCATCCGGATCACCGGCGAGGTGCTGATCACCTTCGGCATGGTGGTGCTGCTCTTCGCCGGCTACGAGGTGTGGGGCAAGTCGGCGATCGTCGACGCCCACCAGAACGACCTCAGCCAGCAGTTGGCGCAGGCGTGGGGGCCGGACGGCGACCCGACCGTGGCGCCGTCGGCCAGCACGTCCACCAAGCCGAACCCGCCGGTGCAGGGCAAGCCGATGGCGGGGCTCTACATCCCCAAGCTGGACAAGAACTGGGTCGTGGTCGAGGGCGTGACCCAGAAGGACATCCGGTACGCGCCCGGCCACTACCCGTCCAGCGCCCTGCCGGGCCAGGTGGGCAACTTCTCCGTCGCCGGACACCGCAACCGCGCCACGTTCTGGCGACTTGACGAGCTGAACGACGGCGACGCCATCGTGGTGGAGAGCAAGACCGACTGGTACGTCTACAAGGTGAGTCAGAGCCGGATCGTCCGGCCCACCCAGGTCGAGGTGGTGGCGCCCGTGCCGGGCAAGCCGGGGGTGAAGCCGACCAAGTCGATGCTCACCCTGACCACGTGCAACCCGAAGTTCGACAACTACCAGCGCCTGATCATCCACGCCGAGTTGGCGCGTACCCAGCCGAAGTCGGCGGGTCGCCCGGCGGAACTGGGAGGCTAGGCGATGTACGGCTGGATCTGGCGCAAGCTCCCCTTCGGGCTGCCCGGCAAGCTCGTCGGCAGCCTGCTGATCGCCAGCGCGATGGTGGCCCTGCTCTGGTACGTGGTCTTCCCCTGGGCCGAGCCCCTGCTGCCCTTCGACGACGTGCAGGTCACCCAGGAGTCCGGCGAACCCGGCGACGTCGGCGTGGTGCCCGGCGACGGGGAGGGAACGCCCGGCGACGGGCACGACCTGCCGTACGACACCGAACGGAACAACACCCCGCCCCCCTCCCCGGACGAGTGAGCCCCCTGATGCGTGTCCTGGTGATCGACAACTACGACTCGTTCGTGTTCAACCTCGTGCAGTATCTCGGCCAGCTCGGCGTGGACTGCGAGGTCCGGCGCAACGACGAGATCGACGTCGCCGAGGTGGGCAGGGCCGGCGCGGCCGGCGTCCTGTTGTCGCCCGGTCCGGGCAGCCCCGACCGGGCCGGCATCTGCCTCGACGTCATCCGCCGGTACGCGGGCGAGCTGCCGATCTTCGGCGTGTGCCTGGGGCACCAGGCGATCGGCGAGGCGTTCGGCGCCACGGTGACCCGCGCCCCCGAGCTGCTGCACGGCAAGACCTCCGAGGTCCGCCACCAGGGCATCGGAGTGCTCGCCGGCCTGCCGGACCCGTTCACCGCCACCCGCTACCACTCGCTCGCGGTGCTGCCCGAGACGCTGCCCGAGGAGCTGGAGGTCACCGGCTGGACCGGCTCCGGGGTGGTGATGGCGATGCGCCACCGGACGCTGCCGATCGAGGGCGTCCAGTTCCACCCCGAGTCCGTACTCACCGAGGGCGGCCACCTGATGCTGGCGAACTGGCTCGCCGCCTGCGGTCACCCGGAGGCGTTGGAGCGGGCCCCGGAGCTGGCCGCCGAGGTGGACGCGCGCCGCCGCGCCGCCTTCGCCACCGCCTGACGGGCGTCGCGGGTCGGATCGTCAGTACTCGTCGTCGTCCTCTCGGCGGGCCCGCGCGGCCAGGAGCGTGACGGTCAGGACCGTCAGCGACAGGACGCCGGCCGTCTTGCCGAGCCGGTCGATGCGCCTCGAGTTGCAGGCCCGGTACGCCTGCTCCCAGTAGTTCCCGTCCGAGGGGCCCGCCCAGCGGTCCAGGTCGACGTCCAACACGTTGCCGCAGGTTGCCGTCTCGTGGTCACCGGGCGAGCGGATGCTGATCGGCAGCGTCAGCAGGAGCACCACCACGGCGGTCCCGAGCCACGCGACCCGCGACGGCGTCACCCAGGTACGGACCTTCGATGGGGCAGGCGCGGCTTCGGGCTCCATCAGGCAGATGTTAGAACACCCTGCCGCACTTCCGGGGGTATCTAAGGTGGAGGGCCGGAGACGGACACGGTCACCGACTATCCCAGGAACATTCGGTGGACGGTCAGCCCCGTCAACGCCCAACGAGCCTCAAAGCGGCCGGCGATCCCGGATGCCTGGTCGACGTACGTCCTCCGTCACCGCGTGGTCCCTCCTGGCCACCGGTGACCCGCCCAGCTGGTGCAGCCGCCGGGTGCGGATGCAGACCGGCGGTCGGTGTGTCTTGAGCACCTTCCGCCAACGCCAGGGCGCAATAGGCGGAAGGTCCGAAATCTCCCTCCCCCCATGGGCAACGCGAATGCTTTACGATCGTTTCATCGATCCAGCAGAATCCGTGTCGGACCGATGCTCCAATTGTCGTGGCCACGGCATCAGGCAATGAGGAACTCCTCGGCAGGCATTGTTCCGCGCCGAGACAGTCCGGGAAATTCCGTTGACGGAGACGAAGTCCTGCAATTCGTACCCCTATCAGCCCGATCCCTCGGATGAAGCGAGGAGCAAATGCTCGTCACTATCCACAAGCGCGCAACCTGGGCCGTCTACGCCCCGGAAGAACTGCGGGAACACGCCGCCGCACCACCTATACCCAACTATGACCACCCCTGGGATCCGGTAGGCGGAGTCTTCATCCACTACCGTGGCGGCGATCTGCCGTGGCCTCTTGAGAATGATTACAACACGGAAGAGGACTGCCTCCGGGACGTTGCCGAGGTCTACAAGAAGCACTACCACGATTCAGACACCAACAAGGACATCTGGTACAACTTCCTGATTTGCCCGCACGGCAATGTGTACGAGGGCCGGGGCTACGAGCGCGGCGAGGCCAACTACGGAGCAGGTGAGCCCATTGACGGCTTGGGCCGCAACGCCGGGTTCTACTCTATCTGCGCCCTCATGCGGGGAGGCCATACGGCCACCGAGCCAATGCTGCGCTCGTACCGACTGCTCATCCAGCACCTACGGGAGGAAGCGCCCAGGAGGACCGGCCTGAGAATTCTGCCGCACTCCTACGGTTACGGGACCGAATGCCCAGGGCACCTTCACGTGTACGCGAAGCCGGGGTCGACGATCGATCCGGCGGCACCGTGGACCGGGCTCGCTGACATCCACGTGTACGCGGCCCAGAAGTGGGTGAACGCCACCTACGCGGGCGCCCCCGGATATATCAGTTGCCCCGAATCCGGGAAAACCGGATGGTCGACCGTGCTCTCCCTAACCCAGGCGCTGCAGCACGAACTCGGCATCTCCCCGACGGTCCAGAACTTCGGTCCCGGCACGTTCGACGCCGTCAAGCGGCGCAACAGGCAGCCGAGCCGCGAGACGAACGGGAATCTCGTCCGCATATACAACAGCGCCCTGTTCTGCAAGGGCTACTGGGCTTCCACCACCTACGACACCTGGGGTCCCGACTCGCAGATCGCTCTTGAGCGCCTCTACAGAGATGCCGGGCTGACGTACGCCGGCCAGGACGAGAACACGATGTGGCCACACATCGTCAAGGCGCTGATGCGGATGGACCAGTTCCAGCTCGTACCGGGCGGCGACATCAACATCCAGAACATCCAGAAGCGGCTGAACTCACGCTACGTCGCAGGAATCCGCATCCCCGCGATGGGCCTGGTCCCCTGCGACGGCATCTACTCGCGGGACGTCCAACAGGGCTTCATGATGGCGGTCCAGTACGAGGTCGGCATTCCCCTCAGCTCCATCAACGGCTACTTCGGCCCCGGCACCCAGTCGGGGCTGAAGGGGAAGGGGTCGGGAACGCTCACCGGCGATCTGAGGTACCTGTTCCGCTCGGCTTGCTACTTCAACTCGCCGACCTTCCTGCCAGGCGATCCTCAGGTGCCGCTGATGTACCGACCGGAGGACATCGGCACCGACACCCTGACCAGCACCCATTTGGACTGGCTACGGGCGTTCCAGCGCTTCTCGCAGATTCCCGTGACGGGGCACAACGACTATACGACCTGGGCCCAACTGCTCGTCTCAAGCGGTGACACGGACCGACCCGCTACCGGCTGCGACTGCATCACCGAGATCACCGCCACTCGCGCAGCCACACTCAAGGCCGCCGGTTACCGGATCGTCGGGCGTTACCTCGACGAGCATCTGCCGCCCACCGACCCGGACTACCTCGGCAAGGCGCTCAAGCCCGGCGAGCCGCAGACCATCCTCGACGCCGGACTGAGGTTCTTCCCGATCTTCCAGTACAACGGCCGGGAGTTGTGGAACTTCACGTACGAGAAGGGGTTCGACCAGGGCTGGGTCGCCCACCAGAAGGCGATCGAGTACCGAATCCCGCCCGGTACCTGCATTTACTTTGCCGTCGACTACGACGCGATGGACTCCGAAATCGACAGCAACATCAAGCCGTACTTCGAGGGCGTCAAGACGGTCTTCGCCGGTCAGAATAACCGGTACCTTTTCGGCGTCTACGGATCCCGCAACGTGTGCAGCCGCATCTCGCACGAGGTCGGCGCCCGCTGGTCACTGGTTTCGGGAATGTCGTGGGGTTTCTCGGGCAATCTCGGCTACCCCCTGCCCGAGAACTGGTCATTCAACCAGATCAAGGAGTACATGTTCCAGCCCGACTGGGGACTGGACCACAACGTGTGGCGTGATGGAAGTGACCCCGGCGTGTCCGCCCTCAGCGACTAGTAAGGAATCCCCATGGTTACCAGACGTAGTCTCCTTGGGGCCGCCGCCGGCACCGGCGTCCTCACTCTCGCCCCCAGTTTGCCGGCCAGCGCGGCAGGCAAGGACACCGCACGGTGGACTCGTGAGGTGTCCGCCAATGGCTGGAAGATCGACCCTGCCGCCATCACGACCTACCGCGTCGAGGGATCCAGTACCTCGGTTGCCCTGCGGCAGGGCCCGGCCGCATCTGTGTTGCTGCACGTAGCCCGCCGCTGGCACTACGAGATCGCTCGTCTGGACACCGGTGAAGGCGGAGGGATCACCGGACACACCACGCGGCGTGCGATCCGGGCTGCCTTCGAATCCAACTACCTGTCCGGCACCGCCCTCGCTCTCCACCCCACTGCCTACCCGGTCGGCGGCAGCGAGCGGCTGTGGCCGCACCATGAGGCGATCGTGCGGGACATCCTCGTCGACTGTGAGGGCACGGTCGTCTGGGGCGGTGACCTGAACCCGGCGAAGGCTTCGCACTTCGAGATCGTCGCCCGTCCGGCCGACAAGGTCCTCGCCCGCGTCGCAGCCCGACTGGACACCAGCGTGCAGACAGAGTTCCGGACGCAGACCGCTGGCGTGGTCGCCGACCCGGCGACCCCAGCACGTCGCGAGAAGGCGCGGACGCTTCCGCGCCCGCGTTGACCCTGCCTCGCACCCCAGGGGCGAACTGCCGCCGTACCAGGGCGAAGGGCTTCATACGGCGACGCTGAACGGGCTCCCCCTGAGGGGAGCCCGTTCAGCTCCTCTTTTCGTCCGTGGCTGAGCGACACGCCAACTGCCGCCCCGAACCACGCGAGAACTGGTACCCACGACGAGTCGTGCCCGTCGGGCGGTGGCACCTGGTCGAAAGAGCCGGGTGGGCGCCTCGAAGGCGCGCTCGCTACCGTTGCAGCGCCGCCACTGACCGCGTGAAAGCGTGGGGGCTTCCCTTCCTCGGGCGACACCTCCAGGACGCTCCGCCCCGGCCCTCACGGGGCAGTGGCTGGAGAACCTCCCATTACGCCGTCCGCCGCGCAATCAACTCTTCAGCGCGTCCTGCACCGCCGGGTCCGCCGGCGAGCGGACCGCGGGCGGCCTGCGTCGCACCGCGTCCCATGCCGCCTTGCCGCTGGCGAAGTAGTCCCGGACCGTCTTCCCGACGAGCAGGGCGGGACCGCAGCCGGGACAGCGAGCTGTCACTCCCTCGGCGTCGAGGCCGAGGTGTCGGCACAGCGTGACCGCCCGGGACAGGTGGTAGGACTGGGTCACGATCAGGGCCCGCTCGATCCCGTACACGTCGCGCGCCCGGGCGCAGCTGTCGTACGTGTCCAGCCCGAACGGGTCGGCCACGACGCGGCGCGGATCGACGCCCAGCCGCTCGGTCAGGTAGGAGGTCATCACCGCCGGCTCGTCACCGGAGGTGCCACCCCCGTCGCCCGACACGAGGATCACCCGCGCCCGCCCGCTGTGCACCAGTTCGGCGGCGGTCTCCAGGCGGCCGGTGAGCCGCTCGCCCGGTTGGCGTCGGTCCGCCGCCACCGCGGTGCCCAGGACGATCACGACGTCGGCGGCCGGCGCCCCGGCCTCGTCGTACACGTGGCCGCGGGCGGCGACCGTCGTCCACAGCCAGGGAAGGCTGGCGAGCAGCAGCGCGGCCAGGGCGAGAACCGCCGCGCGGGTCAGACGTCGCCGCCACCGGTTCGCCCGACCCTCCGGGTCCGTCGCCCCCCTCACGGGTAACGCCCGGCCGGAACCCCTCGCATCCACCCCGTTCGTCCTCTCTGTGCGCAACACGGCCCGAACCGGGCGGGCACCCCGGCCGACGGACCTGGCCGGCAACGCCCGGCCGACGGATCCCGGCGGGGCGTCACCCGCCGGGGGTCACTGCTCGGAGAGCCGGGCCGGTGGGGTGGTCGGGAACAGCGGGAAGCCGGCGCCACCGCCGGAGGGTGTGGTGCCGGGCGTGGGGCTCGGCGTGTCGGACGGCGTCGGCTCGACCTGCGGCACGCTGACCACGATCGTCACCGTCCTACCCTTCGCGAGGTTGCTGCCAGGTTTCGGGCTCTGCGAGAGGACCCGCCCGGCCTCGGCCGCCGGCACCTCCCGGCCCTGCTCGACGTCGACGTCGTAGCCGGCGGCCTTCAGCTCGTCCTTGGCCTCCTTCTCGGTGGAGCCGACCACGTTCGGCACCCGGCCGACGTTGCCCTTGGAGACGGTGACGACGACCGTGGTGCCCTCCGCCACCCGCGTGCCCGAGGCCGGCGACACCTCCAGGACGATGCCCTCCGGCTGCGCGCTGTCCTTCTCTTCCTTCCTGACCTTGAAGCCCTCGGTCGTCAGTCGCTCCTCCACGTTCTCGAAGGTGGAGCCGACGAGGGCGGGCGGGATGGCCTTCGTGGCCGGGCCGCCGCAGACCTGGACGACGACCTCCCGGTTGGGCTCCAGGGCCGAGTTGGCCGCCGGCGACTGGTTGACCACCTGGCCCTTCTTGCAGGTGGCGTCGAAGTGCTGCTCGCCCTCCCGGGGCACCAGGTTGGCCTGCTGGATCCGGGTGAACGCCTCCTGTTGCGTCAGGCCGGTCACGGTGGGCACGGTGACCTTGTCGTCGCCCTGGTTCAGCAGGGCGGCGGCGAGCGCGATCACCGCGAGCACGCCCACCGCGGCGAAGGTCGCGATCAGCCAGGACGACGCCCTGCGCCGGCGGGGATCGCCGACCCGGGCCGGGATCTGCCGGGTCTGCGGGGCGCCGGGGGCGGCCGGGTAGCCGGCACCGGCCGGGACGACCCGCGTCGTCTCGTCGTGCGGCAGCACGGGGGTGGCCAGCACCGGGCGGCCGGCGGCGGCGCGGAGCAGGTCGGCCCGCATCTCGCCGGCGCTCTGGTAGCGGTTGAGCGGGTTCTTCGACAGCGCCTTGAGCACGATCGCGTCGACGGCCGGGTTGACGTCCGGGTTGATGTCGCTCGGCGTCGGCGGGGCCTCCCGCACGTGCTGGTAGGCCACGCTGACCGGGCTGTCGCCGACGAACGGCGGGTGGCCGCAGAGCAGCTCGAAGAGCACGCAGCCGGCGGCGTAGACGTCGGACCGGGCGTCGACCGCCTCGCCGCGCGCCTGCTCGGGCGACAGGTACTGCGCCGTGCCGATCACCGCGCTGGTCTGGGTCATCGTGGTGGCGCCGCTGGCCAGTGCCCGCGCGATGCCGAAGTCCATCACCTTGACCTGGCCGGTCTGGGTGAGCATCACGTTGCCGGGCTTGATGTCCCGGTGGATGATGCCGTGCCGGTGGCTGAACTCCAGCGCCGCGCACATGTCGGCGCAGATCTCCAGCGCCCGGCGCGGCTGGAGCCGCCCCTCGACGCCGAGGACCTCCTTGAGGGTCCGCCCGTTGACGAACTCCATCACGATGAACGGCAGCGTCTCGCCGGTCGGCGCGGTCTCCTCGCCGGTGTCGTAGACGGCCACGATCGCCGGGTGGTTGAGGGACGCCGCGTTCTGTGCCTCCCGGCGGAACCGCATCTGGAAGGTGGCGTCCCGGGCGAGGTCGGTCCGGAGCATCTTGATCGCGACGTCCCGACCGAGCCGGAGATCGCGACCGCGGTGCACCTCGGCCATGCCGCCGTAGCCGAGCAGCTCGCCGACCTGGTACCTGCCACCGAGCAGGCGGGCCTGCGCTGTCATCGCGTCTGTCGTCCTTCGCTCGTCGTCTCGTCGCCGCCCGGCCGGGGCAGTTCCTGTCGACGGTACGACGTCCGGGCCGGATCGTCGCGTCCGTCGGGCCGCAGCGCGCCGGACGTCACCGTCCGCGGGGCGACCGCGCCGGCTGCGCCGGACTGCGACTGCTCCCGCAGCTTGTAGGAAATCACGCCGGAGCAGACAAGGACCAGTACGGCCAGGAGGATGGCGAGTAACACCATCCCCGGCCGGGACCCTCGGCCGCCGGGCTGGGGCGCGGGAGGGGCAGCCTGCCCCGCGTACGCCATCGGACGGGCCGGCGGCACGGGCGCCGCACCGCGCGGGTAGCCGGGCGGGGCCCAGGGCGGGCGGGCCCCCCCCGCGGCGGGCGCGACGGTCGTGGGGCGGTGCGGCACGACGGCCGGGCGGGGGGCCGCCACGGGCGGGCGCTGCGGCTGCGGGGCGGCGGTCGGCGGCCGGTGCGGGGCGACCCGCGGGTGCGCCGCCGGTGCCGGCACCTGGGCGCGGCCGGGCGGGGCGGCGGGCGACGCCGGGGCCGCGGAGATCGGCCGACCACCGGCGCGGGCCTGCTGGGAGAGCTGGGCCTTCAGCTGCCGGGCCACCCCGGCCAGCGCGGCGGCGCTGGGCCAGCGGGCCGCCGGGTCCTTCGCCAGGGCCCGCTCCACCACGGCCCGGACCTGCGGCGGGATGTCGGCGGGCAGCGGGCGGGGGGCCTCCCGGACGTGCCGCATGGCGATCTCGAGGGGATTGTCGCCCTCGAACGGCCGCCGGCCGGCCAGGCACTGGTACGCGACCACGCCGAGCGCGTAGACGTCGGACGCGGACGTGGCGACGCCGCCGGTGGCCTGCTCGGGGGAGATGTACGAGGCGGTGCCGAGCACCGAACCGGCTGCGGTGAGCTGGGCGACCAGGTCAGACCGGGCGATGCCGAAGTCGGTCAGCACCAGGGTGCCGTTGGGCCGGACCAGCAGGTTGCCCGGCTTCACGTCCCGGTGCACGATGCCCTTCACGTGCGCCGCGTGCAACGCGTCGGCCGCCTGGGCGACCAGCGCCATCGTGCGGGCCGGGGTGAGCCGGCCCACCCGGGCCAGGGTGGCCGACAGCGCGTCGCCCTCGACGTACTCCATCACCAGGAAGGCGATCTGCTGGTCGTTGCCGAAGTCGTAGACGTCGACCACGCCGGGGTGGTTGATCGTCGCCATGGTGCGGGCCTCGCCGCGGAACCGCTCGGCGAAGTCGGGGTCGTCGAGCAGCGCGGGGAGCAGGCTCTTGACCGCGACCGTCCGGCCGAGCACCTGGTCGGTGCCGCGCCAGACGTCGCCCATGCCACCACTGGCGATCCGCTCGTCGAGGCGGTAGCGGTTGCCGAGCTGCACCCCGGGGCTGAGCATGTCAGCGGCCCCCGGGATCGGCGATGGCGGCACGCATGATCTGCCCGGCGATCCGGGCCGCCTCGGCGCTGCCGCCCGGGCCGGCCTGCTCCAGCATGACGCAGACCGCCGAGACCGGGTTCCCGTTCTTGTCGAGCGCGAAGCCGATGAACCAGCCGTGGTCCGGCCGGTCGGGCGCGGACTGCGCGGTGCCGGTCTTGCCGCCGACCGTGTAGCCGTTGATCCGCGCGTTCTCGCCGGTGCCGTTCTCGACGACGCTGACCATCATCTCCCGCAGGTCGCCGGCGACCTGGCCGCTGACCGGCTGGCGCAGCTCCCGCGGATTGGCGGTGTAGTAGCTGGTGGTGCGGTCCGGGCCGAGGAGCTGGCGGACCAGGTACGGTCGCATCTGGCTGCCGTCGTTGGCGACCGAGGCGGCGATCAGGGCCCCCTGCAGCGGGGTCATCCGGACGTCCCGCTGGCCGATGGAGGACTGGGCGAGCGCGGCGGGGTCGTCGCCGCCGTCGGCGTTCTCCATGCTGCCGGTGCGGCTGGCCGCCACCGGGTGGCCGCCCTCCCCGAGCTGGCCGACCGTGAGGTCCTCCTGCTCGAAGCCGAACTGCCGGGCCTTCTCCTTGATCTTGTCCGCGCCGAGCCGGACGCCGAGCTTGGCGAAGCCGGTGTTGCACGACTCGGTGACCGCGTTCATCAGGGTGACCTCGTCCTCGGGGCAGATCGACGACGCCGCGTTGCGGATCGGCGTGCCCGAGGTCGGCGGGGTGTAGCTGGAACCGGCCGGGATCCTGGTGTCCTGCCCGATGCCGTTCTCCAGCGCCGCGGCGGCCACCACGATCTTGAAGGTGGAACCCGGGGGCAGCACCTCGCCGATGGCCCGGTTCTTCAGCGGGCCGTTCGGGTTCTGCTCCAGCGCGTTGTACGCGGCCGTCGCCTCGTTGGTGTTGTGGCCGGTCAGCGGGTTCGGGTCGAAGCTGGGCATGGAGACCAGCGCCTGCACCGCCCCGGTACGCGGGTCGATGGCGATCGCCGCGCCCTTCGAGGCGTCGACGCGGTTGTTGCGCAACTGCTCGTACGCGACGTCCTGGGCCCGCTTGGAGAGGGTGAGCAGCACGTTGCCGCCACCGGTCTTGTCGCCGGTGAACATGTCCTTGAACCGGTCGATGAAGAGCTGGTCGCTGGTGCCGGCCAGGAAGTCGTTCTCGAACTTCTCGATGCCGGTGTCGGCCAGGTTGACCGGCTTGTAGCCGAGCACGTGCGCGTACTTGGCGCCGCCCGGGTAGGTGCGCTGGTACTTCAGCTCGCCGCTGGTCTCCTTGCTGGTGGCGAGGGCCGTGCCGCCGGCCTCGATGTTGCCGCGCTTGCGCTCGTACTCGGCGACCTGGACGCGGCCGTTGTAGTCGCTGGTGCGGTATTCGTCGGCCTTGTAGGCCTGGATCCAGTTCAGGTTGGCGAAGAGCAACCCGAAGAGGACCATCACGACGACGCCCACGCGGCGCAGGGGTGCGTTCACGGCCTGATCACCTCCGTGGGGGCACCGTGCAGCTGCTCCGGCGGGCCGCCGGACGGCCGGGCCGCCTTGCCGCCCCCGCCGGCGACGGGGCGGCGGGCCCCGTCGGAGACCCGGAGCAGGACCGCGATGAGCAGCCAGTTGGCCATCAGCGAGGAGCCACCGGCGGAGAGGAACGGGGTGGTCTGGCCGGTCAGCGGGATGAGCTTGCTGATCCCGCCGACGATCACGAAGACCTGGAGCCCGAGCGTGAACGCCAGGCCGCCGGCCAGCAGCTTGCCGAACGAGTCGCGGACCGCCAGCGCCGCCCGCAGCCCCCGCTCGACGATCAGCAGGTAGACGACGAGCAGCGCGGAGAGGCCGAACAGCCCGATCTCCTCGCCGAGGCCGGCGAAGATGAAGTCGTTCTGCACCTCGGGCAGCAGGCCGGGCTGGCCGCCGCCCGGGCCGGCGCCGAACAACCCGCCGGTGCCGAGCGCGAGCAGACCCTGGACCAGTTGGTAGCCGTCCTCGTAGGGGTCGGCGAACGGGTCCAGCCAGATCTGCGCCCGCAGGTAGAAGTTGGCGAACGGCCCGCCGACGACGTCGCCGAGGACGTACGCCAGGTAGGCGCCGCCGAAGAAGAGCACCAGGCCGATGAGCAGCCAACTGACCCGTTCGGTGGCGATGTAGAGCGTCACCACGAACATGCCGAAGTAGAGCAGCGAGGTGCCGAGGTCCTTCTCGAAGACGAGGACCAGGAGGCTGATCAGCCAGACCACGACCACCGGGCCGAGATCCCGCCCGCGGGGGAAGTCGATGCCGAGGAAGCGGCGGCTGGCCAGCGAGAGCACCTCGCGCTTGCGCACCAGGTAGTAGGCGAAGAAGACCAGCAGCGCCAGCTTGGCGAACTCGCCGGGCTGGATGGAGTAGGTGCCGATCCTGATCCACAGCTTGGCGCCGTTGATCTCGGAGAACCGGCTGGGCAGCACCGCCGGGATCATCACCAGCACGATGCCGGCCAGCCCCAGGGTGTAGGCGTAGCGCGAGACCGACCGGTGGTCGCGCATGATGGCCAGCAGCCCGGCGGCGAGGATCACCGAGAGAAGCGTCCAGGCCAGTTGCCGGCCACCGTCGCCAGCGAAGACGGCCAGGTCCGCCCGCTCCGCGGGGGCGGCGTTGCCCAGGTCGAGCCGGCGCAGGAAGCCCACCCCGATGCCGTTGAGCAGCGCGACCGCCGGCAGCAGGGCGGGGTCGGCGAAGGGCGCCAGGAACCGGATCACCAGGTGCAGGCCGAGGAAGACCGCGGTGAGCGCGGCGGCCGGCATCCAGAAGTCGGCGGTGACGGTGTCGAGCACCTTCGCCTCGACCATCGCCCCGTAAGCGGCCACCAGCACCATGGCCAGCAGCAGCAGCGACAGCTCGGCGTTACGCCGGGACCGGGCCAGGCGCACGCCGGGCTGCTCGCCCGTGGTGGCGGGCGAGGGTGCCGGGGTGGCCGCTGCGGTCACGGATCGTCCTCGGATTCGAAGCCGACACTCACTCCGGCGACCGGCAGGTGGCCGGGTCGAGCGTCGGCGAGACGGTGTCGGAGGGCAGGGCGTCGGGTGTGGTGGTCGGCGAGGCCGACGTGGTCGGACGGCCGCTGGCGGCCGGGCTCGCGCTGGCCGACGGCGGCGGGGTCGCCGGGCCGGCGGTCGGCGTCGGTGTCGTGGTGACGGCCACCGCGCTCGGGCTGGGCGGGCAGATCGGCTTCAGGTTCGGGTTCGTCGGGCTGTCGCTGGTCAGCTCGGCCAGCCGGCGCTCGGCGTCCGGCTCGCTCTTGGCCGGGATGCCCTGCTTCACCTGCTCCTGGGCGGCCAGGGTCAGGTCGTCCAGGTCGGCGGGGCTGGTGGAGTGCACGGTGGAGAGGTCCATCCCGGCGATTTCGCCCTGGATGCCCCGGAACACCGCGACCTGGCCCTCCTCCGTCGCCCCGACGTAGTACTGCCGCTGGGTGTAGCTCCAGCCGCCGAAGACGGCCCCGCCGAGCAGCACCAGCAGCGCCAGCGTCGTCGCGGCGGCGCGCACGGGCCGGCGCTTCGGGCGTTCCGGCTCGTCGTCGTCGCCGGCCGCGGGCTCCTCGGGGGCGGGGGGGCGGGGGGCGGAGAGCGCCGACGCGCGGGCGGCCGGGGTGGAGACGTCGGCGGAGGTCGCCATGCCCCGGTCCCGGGCCGCGGCGCCGCCGACGATCGGGCTCGCCTCGACGATGTCCTGGTCGGTGGCGTCCGCGATGATCACCGTGATGTTGTCCGGCCCGCCGCCGCGCAGGGCGAGTTGCACCAACCGCTCCACGCACTGCTGGGGGTCGGTGTACTCGCGCATGGTCTCGGCGATCGTGTCGGCGCTGACCACGCCCGAGAGCCCGTCGCTGCAGATCAGGTAGCGGTCGCCCGGCAGCACCTGGCGGACGCTGTATTCCGGGTCGATGTCGCGGCCGTCCAGCGCGCGGGTGAGCAGCGACCGCTGCGGGTGGCTGCTCGCCTCCTCGGCGCTGATCCGGCCCTCGTCGACGAGCATCTGGACGTACGTGTCGTCCTTGGTGATCTGCGCGAACTCGCCGTTGCGCAGGAGGTAGGCCCGCGAGTCGCCGATGTGGACCATGCCCAGCTTGCTGCCGGAGAAGAGGGTGGCGGTGAGCGTGGTGCCCATCCCCTCCAGCTGGGGGTTGGCGTCCACGGTGTCGCGGAGCTGCTGGTTGGCGGTGCCCACGGCCGAACGCAGCGCGTCGACGAGGGCGTCACCCGGGACGTCCTCGTCGAGCGGCGCCATGGCACCGATGACGATGTTGCTGGCGACGTCACCGGCGGCCATGCCGCCCATGCCGTCGGCGACGGCGAGTAGCCGCGGTCCGGCGTAGACGGAATCCTGGTTACCGTCTCGGATCAGACCGCGGTCGCTGTGGGCCGCATAGCGCAGGGTCAGAGTCATGGCCGTAATTCGAGAGAAGTGCGGCCGATCCGGATCGGCACGCCGAGGGGGACGGGGGTTGGTCCGGTGACCTTAGCGCGATCCAGGTAGGTGCCGTTAGTCGAGCCGAGATCCTCGACGAACCACTGCCCGTCGCGTGGCACCAGCCGGGCGTGCCGCGCCGAGGCGTAGTCGTCGGTGATGACGAGGGTGGAATCCTCGGCCCGGCCGATGGTGATCTGCGCTTCACCAAGGGTGATCCGCGTGCCCGCCAGTTGACCGGCGGTGACCACGAGCTGGTGCGCCGCCCTGCCCCGCTTCGCCTTCGCCGGTTTCGCCGCCTGCCCGAGCGAGGCCCCGACCGCCCGCGGGGCGGCCACCAGGCGGCCCGACCGGGCCCCCGCGAACAGGTCCCGGCGGATCACGCCGACCACCGTGAACACGAAGATCCACAGCAGGATGAGGAACCCGAACCGGGCGACGGTGATGACGAGTTCCGGCAAGGCGGGTCAGCCGTCCACGCGGAAGGTCAGCGTCGTGGTGCCGAGCTGGATCATGTCGCCGGGGTTGAGCGCGACGGCGGAGACCCGCTGGCCGTTGACCATCGTGCCGTTGGTCGACCCCAGGTCGGTCAGCACGACCTGGCCGCCGTCGAAGTCCAGCCGGGCGTGTCGCCGCGAGATGCCGACGTCGGGCAGGCGCAGGTTGGCCTGGTCGCCGCGGCCGATCACGGTCGAGCCCATCTGGAGGGGATAGGTGCGCCCGTCGCCAGAGACCAGCCGCACGTTGCGGCTGCCGCCGTGGCCGGGCGGGGGGCCGTAGCCGCCGCCCTGGTCGTACGCCGGGTAGGCGGGCGGGCCGGCGTCGTAGCCGGGCGCGGAGACCGGGGCGACCTCGCCGCCGGTGTAGACCTCGGCGGTGACCCGGAACATGCCCGTGTCCAGCCCCTCGCCGCGTTCGATCTCGACGATCACGTCGCCGTAGACCGTCCAGGCCTGCTCGCCGATGAACTCCGCCTGCGACTGGGCCAGCTCCTGGGCCAGCGCGGCAGCGTACGGCGCCAGCCGACTGTGGTCGTAGGGCGAGAGATCGATCACGTAGCGGTTGGGCACCAACGTGCGCCCACCGGCCAGGATCGCCTTGTGCGCCTCGGCCTCCCGCTGCATGGCGTTGAGGATCTCCACGGGGTGGACCACCCCTTTGAAGACCTTGGCGAAGGCTCCCTCGACCAGGCCTTCCAGACGCTTCTCGAAGCGTTGCAGCACGCTCACCGGCTCCTCCTCGGGTCCCGAGGACATGATGGTATCCGGCCGGAGCGTCCGCAGCTCACACGCCGCTCGGCCGGCTGGCGGCGGCCCGTTCGGTGGGGCCGTTGTCGTCGTGCTAGTCTTTCGTCCGCCGAGAACGGTACCGCCTCGACGGACGGTAACCGATCGACGCAACGATCACGGACTCCGTAGGATGTCCGGGGCCCGCTGGAGACAGCAGGACCGGCACAGACTACAGTGTTCGAGGTCAGGCCACGGGGAAGTGGCGGAATGGCAGACGCGCACGGTTCAGGTCCGTGTGCCCGAAAGGGCGTGGGGGTTCAACTCCCCCCTTCCCCACCAATACGCGAGGGCTCCGCAGCGATGCGGGGCCCTCGCGGCGTATCGGGGCCGTGCCGTACGTCACGCTATGCTCCGATGGATTCTGCCTCCGAGGACCAGGAGTGGCGTGTGAGTGTCGCATTCGTGACCGGGTCGGGCGGGCTGATCGGCTCCGAGGCGGTCCGGCACTTCGCCGGCCTCGGTCTCGACGTCGTCGGCATCGACAACGACATGCGGCAGGAGTTCTTCGGCGAGGAGGCTTCGACCGCCTGGAACGTGCGGCGCCTGACCGACGAGCTGGGGAGCGCGTACTCGCACCACAGCATCGACATCCGGGACCGGGCCGCGCTGGGCAAGCTCTTCAAGCGGTACGCGGGCGCCGTCGCCGTGGTGATCCACACCGCCGCCCAGCCGTCGCACGACTGGGCCGTGCGCGACCCGTTCACCGACTTCGACGTCAATGCCGCCGGCACGCTCAACGTCCTGCAGAACGTGCGCGAGCACTGCATCGAGGCGCCGGTGATCCACTGCTCCACCAACAAGGTCTACGGCGACCGGCCGAACAGCCTGCCCCTGGTCGAGCTGGAGACCCGGTGGGAGATCGAGCCGGGCCACCCGTACGAGCAGGGCATCCGCGAGGACATGTCCATCGACGGCTGCCTGCACTCGATCTTCGGCGCCTCGAAGGTCGCGGCCGACGTCATGGTGCAGGAGTACGGCCGCTACTTCGACATGCGGACGGCCTGCTTCCGGGGCGGGACGCTGACCGGGCCGGCGCACTCGGCCACCGAGCTGCACGGCTTCCTCGGGTACGTGATGCGCGCCAACATGGAGCGCCGGACGTACAAGATCTTCGGCTACCAGGGCAAGCAGGTGCGGGACGCGATCCACAGCTCGGACGTGGTCTCCGCGTTCGAGGCGTTCTTCCGCAACCCGCGTTCCGCGGCGGTCTACAACCTCGGCGGCGGCCGGCACTCCAACACCTCCAACCGGGAGGCGTTCATGCTGGCCGAGCAGATCACCGGCCAGGAGATGGTCACCGAGTACGTCGAGGCCAACCGGATCGGCGACCACAAGTGGTGGATCGGCTCGAACGAGGCGTTCCAGGCCGACTACCCGGAATGGAAGCAGGTCTACGACGTTCCCATGATCATGCGCGAGATCTACGAGGCCAACGTGGACAAGTGGGTGCCGGCAGCATGACCGCCAGGGGCAAGCGGAACGTCCTCGGCGTCCTGGTCGACGCCACCGACTACGCCGCGGCGACCGAGCAGGTGGTGGCGGCCGCGCAGGAGCGCCGCCCGCTGGCGCTGACGGCGCTGGCCGTGCACGGGGTGATGACCGGGGTGCTGGACCCGGCGCACAACGCCCGGCTGAACTCCTTCGACGTGGTCACCCCCGACGGCCAGCCGGTGCGCTGGGCGCTCAACGTGCTGCACGGCGCGGGGCTCACCGACCGGGTCTACGGGCCCACGCTGACCCTGCACGTGCTCTCCCGGTTCGCCGACGAGGGCCTCCCGGTCTACCTCTACGGCTCGACGGAGGAGACCCTGGCGAAGCTGATCCCGGCGCTCGAGCGGATGTTCCCGGCACTCAAGATCGCCGGCGTGGAGCCGTCCAAGTTCCGGGCGGTGCAGCCGGGCGAGGACGTCGAGATCGCCGACCGGATCAGGGCCAGCGGGGCCCGGCTCGTCCTGGTCGGGCTGGGCTGCCCGCGCCAGGAGGTCTTCGCGTACGCCATGCGGCCGCTGCTGGACATGCCGCTGATGGCGGTCGGGGCGGCCTTCGACTACCACGCCGGCCTGCTGCGCCAGCCGCCGCCGTGGATGCAGCGGGCCGGCCTGGAGTGGTTCTGGCGCCTCGGCCTGGAGCCGAAGCGGCTGTGGCGCCGGTACGTGATCCTCAACCCGGCCTACCTGGCCCGGCTCGCCGGGCAGAAGACCGGCCTGTGGAAGGCGGTGCCGCCGCCCCCGGCCGCCGATCGGCCGTCCACCTTCGCCGTCTGACCGGAACCGGCAGGCGTAGAAAGGGCCCCTTCCCGTCGCACAAGACGATGAGAAGGGGCCTTTCCTTGCACCTACAGCTAGAGGGTCAGGGTCCAGGTGTTGATGTAGCCGCTGTCGCCGTAGTAGACGTCCCGCACCCGCAGCTGCCAGGTGCCGTTCGCCGCCTCGCTCGACAGGTTCGCCGTGTAGGTGGTGTTGATGTTGTCCGCGCCGTCCCAGATGTTGCTGTTCTTCAGCCGGTAGGACGAACCGTCCGGAGCGACCAGGTCGACGACGAGGTCACCGCGGTAGGTGTGCGCGATGTTCACCGCGACGGTCGAGGCCGACGAGGCGTTGCGGGCGCACCCGGAGATCGGGATCGAGCTGCTCACCGTGACACCGGTGTCCGGGATCGCGACGTCGGTGCCGTTGGTGCCGGAGCAGCCGCCGCCGGTGCCGGTCACGGTCAGCGAGTAGGTGGCGCTCTTGCTGCCGGAGGCCGCCGTGCCCGTCACCGTCACGGTGTAGGTGCCGGGTGCCGTGCTCGCCGAGGTGCTGATGGTGAGCGTCGAGGAACCGCCCGAGGTGACGGTGGCCGGGCTGAACGAGGCGGTCGCCCCGGACGGCAGCCCGCTCGCGGAGAGGCTCACCGACTGGGCCGAGCCGTTGGTGGTGGCGGTGGCCACCGTCGCGGTCACCGAGCCGCCCGGCGCGGTCGAGCCGGAGGTCGGCGAGACCGAGACGGAGAAGTCGTTGGTCGGCGGCGGGGTGTCGTCGTTGACGACGTAGAGCAGCTTGTTCGGCGAGCCGGTGCCCGGGTTGCCCACCACGTTGTTGGTGGCGTTGTTCACCAGGTAGTCGCGGACCTGCTGCGGCGTCCAGGACGGGTTGGCGCTGGCCACCAGGGCCGCCGCGCCGACAACGTGCGGCGTCGCCATCGAGGTGCCGCTGATCGTGTTGGTGGCGGAGTCGCCGGTGTGCCACGCCGAGGTGATCGACGAGCCGGGCGCGAAGATGTCCAGGCAGGTGCCGATGTTGGAGAACGAGGACCGGGCGTCCGTGTTGGTCGTCGAGCCGACGGTGATGCCCTCGGCGGTCCGGGCGGGCGAGGTGTTGCAGGCGTTCCCGCCCGAGTCGTTGCCGGCCGCCAGGCCGTAGCTCACGCCCGAGTTGATGGAGTTCCGCACGGCGGTGTCGAGCGTGCTGTTCGCGCCGCCGCCGAGGCTCATGTTGGCCACGGCCGGCTTGACCGCGTTCTGGGTCACCCAGTCGACACCGGCGATGACGCCGGCGTTCGTACCGCTGCCCTGGCAGTTGAGCACGCGGACGCCGACCAGCTGGACGCCCTTCGCCACCCCGTACGCCGAGCCGCCGACGGTGCCGGCGACGTGCGTGCCGTGTCCGTTGCAGTCGTCGGCCGAGCCCCCGTCGACGGCGTCGTAGCCGGAGGTGGCCCGGCCGCCGAAGTCGCTGTGGCTGAACCGGATGCCGGTGTCGATGATGTAGGCGTGCACGTTGCTCGCCGTGTTCGGGTACGTGTAGGAGTTGTCCAGCGGCAGTGCCCGCTGGTCGATCCGGTCCAGGCCCCAGGACGGTGGGTTGGTCTGGGTGCCGGCGATCGACACGGTGTGGTTCTGCTCGACGTACGCCACGGCGGGGTCCGCGGCGATCCGGGCGGCGGCCCCGGCACCGACCCGGACCTCGAAGCCGCGCAGCGCGGCGCCGTAGGTGCGGGCCACCGTGCCGCCGTGCCGGCCGACCAGCCGTTGCGCGGTGTCACCGACGGTGGTACGGGCGACCGCGGTGTCCTTGAAGACGACGATGTAGCTGTCGGCCACGGCGGTGGCGCCGCCCGCGGCCCGGATCGTGCCGACGGGCTCGGCGGCCATGGCGGGCGTGGCGGTGGCCACCATGGCCATGGTGGCCACCCCGACGAGTAGGGACCTACGTGGAAGACCCATCTTCTACCTCCCTCCGACCGGCACCCGATCATCGACGTCCGTGGCGATAATCGATGAGTGCCGATCGAGCTGAGGGTAGAGCGGCGTCATCGGGATACAAACATGTCGAGTTCCCTATAACACCGGGAGGATGCCCCCTACGGGACGCCGTTACGGGAGGAACGGGGGCCGGCCCCGGATTCGCGTGCGTCGGGAACGGGCAATGCTCTCCGTCATGGAGAGTCACCTCACCGTGCTGGCGCCGCTGGCCGCCGTCTGGCTCGCCGCCGGCTGGCTGGCGGACGGGATGCCCCGGCTGGACCACGCCCGCGCCTTGCGCCGGCGTACCGGATGGGTGCTCGCCCTGACCCTGACCGGACTGGGCCTGACGGCCGCCGTGCTGGTTGCCGGGCTCTCCAGCGCCGGCGCGACCCCGGCGGACCGGGCCGCCGCCGGCCTCACCCTCGCCGCCGCGCCCGTGCTCGTCGTCGCGGCCTGCACCGTGCGCCGGGTGCGCCGGCTGCGGGCGGGCGCGGGGGCGTTCGCCGCGGCGCCCGGGACCCCGGCCCCGCACGGCTTGCGGGCCGCCGCGGCGCACCCGCTGGTCGGGCTCCCGTTGCAGGTCACGGGCCTGGCGATCCTGCCCGCGGTGGCGGCGGCGAGCGCCCCGGAACCGCTGTTCGGGCCAGGGGTCACCGGGCCGGCGATCACCGTCGGGGTGCTGGCGGTCGCCGCCATCGGCGTACGCCACGCGCTGCGGCACAGCCGCCTCGCCGAGCGGGCCGCGCCGCCCCGGCCGGCGTCACCGCGAGCGGCCGGAGCCCTGCACGTATAGCAGTTCCAGGATCGCCCGGGTCGCCTCGAACCAGCGGTCGAGCCACCCGGGCGGCGGGACGCTGCCCTTCGGCGGCAGCTCCATCAGCAACCCGCGGAGCAGCGGGTGGTCGGCAAGCGACTCGGTCGGCTCCATCGACCAGCCGCCCGGCGGGAACGACGGCTCGGTCAACGGGTTCGGATCCAGCGACGGCAGCGAGAGCGGCCCCGCCTGATCCGGCGCTGCCGTCGTGGCCTCCCGGCCACCGACCTCCGTGTCGGTCGACACCACCTCGGTCAGGACGGTGTCCCGGCGCGCCCCGCGGTACTTGCCCCCGAAGCGCTCCGGCTTGCCCGGTCCGTTGGTGAGGTTGTCTGACCCGATCGTCGTCATCCGTCTCGCCTACCTCGTTGGGTTGCCGATTCGTGCGGCGGGTTGTCGACCAGCGCCGTATCGAGGGGTACAACGACACGGGCCCGATGTGGCGACGGGATGTCCGGGCTTCTTCACGGCCAGACCGGACGCGGGCACGGCGATGCCCCCGCCCGGCTGCCCGCCGGACGGGGAACACCGCGTCACCTCCCGGTCGCGTCAGTCCCGGCCGAAGCCGCCGCCCCTGGCGCCGGCGACGAAGGCGTGCCAGTCGCCCGGGGCGAAGACCAGGGCCGGACCCGTCTTGTCCTTCGAGTCCCGCACGCCGACCGCCCCGGTCACGTACGCCACCTCCACGCAGTTGTCACAGTTCGGCCCGCTCTTCGAGCTCTTGAACCACGTTGCCTGCGTCAGGTCCACGGGGAACCCCTTGGTCGCCATTTCCACAACGGCTCCTCTGCCAGTTTCGCGATGTGTGCGATGGACTCCTCCGGACGAATGGCCGCCGCTCGGACGTGATCGAAGATGAAGCTGTACTTCTGCAGTTCGTCGCTCTTCTCCAGGAAGAGCCCACCCGTGGCGTTCTCCGCGTACACGACATCCGGATCACCGGGCTCGGGGAAGCTGAGGATCGTGAAGGTCCCGTCCATGCCGGCGTGCGCCCCCACCTCGAACGGCAGGATCTGCAGCGTCACGTTCGGCAGTTCCGCCACCTCGACCAGCCGGTTGAGCTGGTCACGCATGACCGCGTCCCCACCCACCGGACGGCTCACCACCGCCTCATCGAGCACCACCCACAGATCGACCGGATCATCCTGTGTCAGCAACGACTGACGGCCGAGCCGGACACGGACACGTTGTGCGACCTGGTCAGGGGTGAAGTCCGGCCGCGCGGCGCGGATCATCGCGCTCGCGTACGCCTCGGTCTCCAGCAGGCCGGGCACCACCTGCTGCTCGTACGCGCGGATCGAGCTGGCCGCGGCCTCCAGGCCGACGTACGCGCCGACCAGCACCGTGCTGTACGGGTGCCACCAGCCCTTCTGCCGCGCCTCCCGGGCGATCTGCACCAACTCGTCGCTCTCGGCGCCCACCACCCCGTAGATCCGGAGCATGTCCCGCACGTCGCGCGGCGTCGCCGTGGTGTGGCCGGTCTCGATCCGCGAGATCTTCGACGCCGAGCACTCAAGCTGCTCGGCGACGACCTCGATGGTGATCCCGGCCGCCTCCCGCTGCCGCCGCAGTTCCGCGCCGAGGCGGCGGCGCCGGATGGTCGGGCTGCGCCGCTCGCTCACGGCCTCACCACCCCGTCCGCTGGTCGGAACCACCGGCTGTCGGCCCTCACCGCCCCACCTCCGCGTCGCGCGCGCCGCTGCCGTCGCCCGCCGGGGGCGCGACCGTCGAACGGCGGGCGTCGTTCGCGGCGAGGGGGGTGGTGCCGGTCATCGGCCGGCCGCGACGGGCGAAACCGGACCCCAGTGTGCCGCCGATACGTGAACGGCTTCAAGCGTCGCTTGCGCGAGCCGCTCGCGTATCGGCAAAAGTCGACGTGCAACTTGCATGAAGCACGTCGCTGATGCACTCTGTGCGTATGGCACGGGTTACTCACCGTCTCCGTCCGCTCCCCCGCCGTGGTGATCCCACGGGCTCCGGGACGCGCGCCGGTGGGGCCGCCCGGCCTTCGACAACCAGACCTGCCCCGGGTTGATGACCCCGCCGCTGCACGCCAGTTGGCTGTGGCGGCGGGAGCGGTACCCGGAGCAGCCGGGTGATGGTCGGGTAGCGGTTCGCCACCAGCGGATACGGCCCGACCACCACCGCCCGCACCACCGGTCCACGACGGCACGACCCCGTGGCCGGCCACCGAGACGTCCCCCGACCCGCTCCCGCCGGCCCGTCCGCCGGCCGACCCTTCCCAGGAGCCCATGTGCTTCCCCGCTCCGGTGACGTACTGCACGTGACTCGCGCGGCGAGTGTCCAGTTCCTCAGGCCCATCACGTTCCGGGTCATCCGGGTGCTCGACTGGCCGACCTACGACGGCTGGATCTGGCTCGACGGCTACGAGTTGAACGCTTCGGGGGACGCGGTCAACCGGCGGTCGATCTTCGTCCAGCGGGAGGGTCTGCGCCAGTTGCAGGCAGCTCCCGAGCCCCGTACGCACGCCGTGCGGGCACCGCGGCGTCCTGTCGCCCGCACCCCGCTCCGGGTGGGCTGAGCTCCCGCGATCGGCAGCCGGGGGGCGTGCCCCGCCATAGAATGAGGTACGCCCACCCCGGCAGGTTCCACCCCGCGCGTCCAGGACCCCGAACCTGGGATGGCCATGGTCAATCAGTCCGCCGCGCGGCGGCACCACCGCTCCCGCATCGCCTACGCCTTCGGAATCCTGGCGCTGATCGGCGCCGCCACGACACTGGTGGTCGTCGTCCGCGACCCCGCCCTGTCGTCCACCACCCGGCTGACCACCCCGGTCCCCGCACCGGAGATCACCGTGGCCGACGACGACCCGTCGGACGACGACGGGCAGGACGCCGTTGACGCCCCGTACTCCCCGGACGGAGCGGGCACACTCGGCGCCGCCGACCAGCCCGGGACCGCGGTCGGGACCGACGAGCCGGTCGGATCGTCGGGCGACACCGCCGAGGCCGCCCGGCAGTCGCCGAACGACGTCCACCGTTCCCTCTTCTGGTCCGGGGTCTTCGGTCTCGCCATCTCGCTGGCCGGGCTCGGCCTGGTCGGAACCAGACGCCGGATGTGGTGACCCGGCCCGCCACCGCTCGTTCGTGCGCCACCCGGCGCGGTGACGGTCCCGCGCGGCCCGGTCAGCGGCGGATCACCTGGTGGCGGTCGGCACGGCCGTCGTCGGCGTGGGTTCGCCTCCGGACGGCGAGGGCGCGCCACGGGACACCACCAGGGTGACCTCCTCCCCGTCGGGGACGAGTTCCCCGGCCTCCGGGTCGGTGCGGATCACGGTGCCCTCGGGGCGGTCGGACTCCCGGTACTCCACCCGGTGACCCAGCCCGAGGTCGTCCAGGATCGCCTGCGCCGTCGCCAGCGGCAGGTTCACCACCGGCGGCATCGGCACCTGCGCCGCCGCCGAGGTGGTCGGCGGCGCGGAGGGCGAGGGGGTGGTCGGGACGGCCGAGGTCGGCGCGGGGGTCGTCGGCGACGCGCGGGTGACCGACGGGGAGGGCGACAGGCCCGGAACGGCCGGACCGCCGTCGTCCGCGGACTGGAGGGCCAGCCACAGCCCGACCCCGAGCAGGCCGAGCAGCAGCAGCACGACCACCCCCCACAGGATCGGCAGCCACCAGCGCCGGCCGCCGGGCTCCTCGGCGTACCACTCGGCGGCCTCGCGGGGATCCGCCGGCCGGGGCGGCGGCACCTCCGCGCGCCCGGACCAGGCCGCCGGGCCGGACCGCTCGGGCGGCATGGCGACCGTACGGTCCAGCGGGGCGGCGCGGTCGACGGGCATCGACCGGGTGGCGTCGCCCCCGGCGGGCGGAGGCCCCTCCGGGCCGGGCAGCCGCTGGGTGCGGTCGGCCGGCTCCGGCCCGCCGGACGGGGGCAGCGGGCGGGTCCCGTCGTCGTGTTCCCCGGCGGGCGGTTCCTGGCGGTCGTCGCTCATGCCGGCACTCCGCTCCGCTGCGTGCCGACACGAGACACCACCGCACTGTGCCGATGACTCGCTCGCTGACGCTCGCTCATGCCGGCACTCCGCTCCGCTGCGTGCCGACACGAGACACCACCGCACTGTGCCGATGACTCGCTCGCTGACGCTCGCTCATCGCGCGTCCCTTCCCGGCCCGGGGCGGGTGTCGTGGCCCCTGACCGCCAACCTAGCGGTCCGGACGGCCATCGGCCGGGATCAGCGTGCCGGACGCTCCGTCACGGCGTCGGGGTGGCGGAGCCCGAGCCCGCCGGCGCCGCACCGCACCAGATCCACACCTGGTCGTTCCACCTGCCCGTGCTGTCGCCGGGCGGGTTCTGGCGGGTGACGGTGCCGGTCCGGCCCGAACCGTACTGCGGGTAGAAGCCCTCGTCGACGAGGTCGTCCCCCGCCTCGTCGCAGTCGTCGCCCACCACGTCCGGCACCGTCGCGGCCGGGGCCGGACCGCTCACGTAGAGCGTCACGGTGCGCCCCGGCCGCACCTGCGTCCCGACCGCCGGGGAGGCGCGCTCCACCGTCCGCCCCGCGCCGCCCAGGAAGACCAGTCGCCAGCCCAACCGCCGCTCACGCAACTCGTCGCGGGCGTCGGCGAAGTCCTCCCCGACCACCTCGGGGACCGTCAGGCCGGCGGGGCGGGTCGGCGCGCTCGTCCGCGCCGGCGACGACGTCGACCGCCCCGGCGTCGGGTGGGCGGCGCTCCGGGTGCCGGTGGGCGCAGCGTCCGCCGCCGCGGCCGGCGGGGTGGGCCCGTCGTTCTCGCCGGCTAGGAGCCAGCCACCCGTCGCGCCGACGGCGGCGAGCAGCACGACGGCCAGCCCGCCGCCGAGCAGGGTGGTCGTCCGGCCCGCCCCGCCGTCGTCCCGCGCGCCGGCGCCCTCGCCCGTGTACCCGTCCGTCATGCCGTCCACCGCCTCGATCACCGGCGACCGTACCCGCCCCTGCCAAGCCCGACGCGGTCGCGGTCACCCCCGACGGAACCGTGACGAGTCGCCGCGCCGAGCACGGGACGTTACGCTCCCCAGCATGGCCAGACGGGGCTGGGGAGGATCGATCGCGATCGCGGTCGGCGTCGCTGCCGGCACGAGCGCGGCCCAACTGGGCTTCGGCTACGGGCTGGGCATCATCAACTGGGCACCGGCGGACGCCACCGCCGGCGCGACCGCCTGGGTGGCCGGCCTCGTCTGGGCCACCTGGATCGCGGCCACCTCGACGGTCTTCGGCGCGGTGTGCGCCCAGCGGCTGCGCGACCGCGCCCCGGTGCCCGGCGGCGCCCCCGACGACGCGACGGCGGTCGAGCCCGACGCCGGGCCCGGCGACGGCGTCCTCCGGCACGTCGCGCTCGCCGCGGCCGCCGGGGTGGGCGCGCTGGTCACCGTGCTGCTGGTGGCAGTGCCGGCACGGATGGCCGTGGCAGCGGACACCGGCTCTCCCCGGAACGTCGCCGCCACGTACGCGGCGGTCGGCGTCCTGGTCGGGGTGTCGGCGGCCGTCTGGGCCCTGCGCTCGCGGGCCGCCGCCAACAACGTGATCGCCACCGTGGGCTGGCTCTGGCTGCTCGCCGTGGTCGCCGTGCTCGACGGGGTGCTGGCCGGGCGCGGGCTGACCAGCGCCCAGCTCGGCATCTGGCAGCTCAGCTCCGACGACGGACGGTTCTGGATCCGGGACTACTTCTACTGGCCCGGGGCGCTGCTGTCGCTCGGCTCCGCGCTGGTGATCGGGGCCCTGGCCGCTCGGGGCAGCGCCCGGCACGCCGACCGGCGGGTCGGGGCGGTCGCCTCGGGCGCCGCCGGTCCCCTGTTGGTCGCGATCGCGTACTTCCTGGCGGTGCCGAGGGTGACCGCGATCAGCCCGGAGCAGGTGTCGGCACACCTGACCGCCCCGTACGCGGTGATCGTCGGGGTCGGCGGTTCCGTCCTGGTCGCCGCGCTCGCCCAGCGGGCCGCCCGGCGGGACGCTGGGCGCGGCCCGGTGACGGTGCCGCGACAGCGCACCGGCGAGCCGTCCGTCGTGCCCGGTGACCCGGTGCCGGAGGAGCACGGCCCCCCGGCCCGTGCCGACACCGGTGCCCTTCACCCGACGTCCGACGGGCAGCCCGTCGCGTCCCTGGACCCCGACCCGGAGGATCGCGGGCCCGACGGCCGCCGTCCCCGGGCCGGCCGCCGCACCCGCTGAGGGAGCGCGGGCGGACCTCACTGATGCCGGGCAGCGGCGCCACCACCGGGCCCGCCCGGGTCCCGCCCCGGCGGGGTCGGTCAGTCGACCGGCCAGGTGTGCACGGGCTCGTTGCCCCGTTGCAGCTCGGCGTAGCGCTGCACCATGTGGTGCAGGGCGGCGTCCCGGTCCATGCCCCGGTGCCGTTCGGCCGCCCAGACCGCCTCGGTCTGCCAGACGGCGCCGTTGCGGCCCGACCGGCAGCGCTGCTCGATGATGCCGAGCAGCCGGTCGCGTTCGGCCGACGCCACCCCGAACCGGTCCAGCCCGGCGGCGGCCTTGGGCAGCAGGACGTCCAGGACCAGCTTGGTCACCGGCACCTCGCCGAGGCGGGGCCAGTGCAGGACGGCGTCCATGCCGCGCCGGGCGGCGGCGTGGAAGTTCTCCTCCGCCGAGCTGAAGGTGAGCTGGCTCCAGATCGGCCGTTCCGCCTCGGCCAGCCCCCTGGCCAGGCCGAAGTAGAAGGCGGCGTTGGCCAGCATGTCGACCACGGTCGGGCCGGCCGGCAGCACCCGGTTCTCCACCCGCAGGTGCGGGCGGCCGTTCATGATGTCGTAGACCGGCCGGTTCCACCGGTAGACGGTGCCGTTGTGCAGGCGCAGCTCGCCCAACTCCGGTACGCCGCCGCCGTGCAGCACCTCGACCGGGTCCTCGTCCTCGCAAATCGGCAGCAGCGGCGGGAAGTAGCGGACGTTCTCCTCGAACAGGTCGAAGATCGAGGTGATCCAGCGTTCCCCGAACCAGACCCGAGGGCGTACGCCCTGGGCCTTCAGCTCGTCCGGCCGGGTGTCGGTGGCCTGCTCGAACAGGGCGATCCGGGTCTCCGCCCAGAGTTGCCGGCCGTAGAGGAACGGCGAGTTCGCCCCGACGGCCACCTGCACCCCGGCGATGGCCTGGGAGGCGTTCCAGTAGTCGGCGAAGCTGTCCGGAGCGACCTGGAGGTGGAACTGGAGGCTGGTGCAGGCGGCCTCGGGGGCGATCGAGTCGGTGTGGGTCTGCAACCGCTCGACACCCCGGATGTCGAGTTCGATGTCCTCGCCGCGAGCGCCGACGATCTGGTCGTTGAGCACCCGGTAGCGCTCGTCGGTGGAGAGGTTGTCCACCACCAGGTGCCGCTCGGTGAGGGTGGGCAGGATGCCGACCAGGACGATCTTCGCGTCCGACCGGGTCGCCCGCTCGTCGGCCCGGGTGAGGCTGCTGCGCAGGTCCCGCTCGTAGTCGGCGAAGCCCGACCCCTCGATCAGCCGGGGTGGCGCGTTAAGTTCCAGGTTGAACTGCCCCAGCTCGGTCTGGAAGAGCGGGTCGGCGATGTCGGCGAGGATCTGGTCGTTGCGCATCGCCGGCTCGGCGGACGAGTCGACCAGGTTCAGCTCGATCTCCAGCCCGGTCATGGGGCGGTCGGCGTCGAAGCCGAAGTCGTCCAGCATCAGGGCGAAGACGTCCAGGCACCGCCGGACCTTCTGCCGGTAACGGACCCGGTCCTCCCGGGAGAAGGCGCCCTGCTCGACGTCCCTGCCCATGTTTCCTCCCGGCGCGAGGCGCAGTCGGGACCACGCCGGGCCCGGAATGCGCGTGGTGAACCATCACGGTAAGAGCGCCGACCTCGCCGGGACCAGAGGCGGAACCCGGCTGTCCAGCGGCCGGGACGGCCGCAGCCGGCCGGCCAGCACGCTCCCGGCGGCATCTCTACCCAGCCCGTACGGCCCGCTACTCGGACCGGGCCGCGAATGAGTCGTGACAAATCGCACCGGCCGGGCTCTTGCCCGTGGACACACATCGGGCCCGCGCCGTGGTGCGGCGCGGGCCCGGCTGCGGTACGGCGGATCAGGCCTGGCGGACGGCCTCGCCCTCGATCTCGATCTTGATCTTCTTGCCGACCAGCACGCCGCCGGTCTCCAGGGCGACGTTCCAGGTCAGGCCGAACTCCTCGCGGTCGATCTCGGTCGAGGCGGAGAAGCCGAAGATGTCCTGACCGAACGGGCTGCGGCCGACGCCCTCGAACTCGACCTCCAGGTCGACCGGGCGGGTGACGCCCTTGACCGTCAGCTCGCCCGAGAGGACGAACTCGTTGCCGTCGCGGGACTTGACGCCGGTGCTGCGGTACTCCAGGGTCGGGAACGCCTCGGCGTCCAGGAACTCCGGGCTGCGCAGGTGTGCGTCCCGGTCGGCCTGGTTGGTGTTGATGCTGGCGGCCTGGATGGTCGCGGACACCGAGGACTGCAGCGGGTCGTCGGCGACGGTGATGGTGGCGGAGGCGTCCGCGAACTCACCGCGTACCTTGCTGACCATCATGTGCCGGGCGACGAAGCCCACGCGCTTGTGCGCCGCGTCCAGCGCGTAGGTGCCGGCGCTCGGGATGGTGAGGCCGTCCCAGTCGCGGGTAACCGGTGCGGTGCTGCTGGTCATGGAAACTGCCCTCCGTTGACGTTTGGTTCACTAGCTCAACGACTGCTGCAGCAACTATAGAGCCAGCAATATTCCTTGTGTCAAGTACTGCTAGGATGAACAGGTGAACCAGAACGCGTTCGACGATCCCCGGATCACCGCCGTCGGCCTGCTCTACGAGGCGCACGCCGGGCTGTCGGCCCGGTTCGCCGCCCAGTTCGAGGAGCACGGCCTCTCGCCCGTCGAGTTCGAGGTGCTGACCCGGCTCGCCCGCTCGCCGGGCAACCAACTGCGGATGACCGACCTGGCCGCGCAGACCTCCCTCTCCACGAGCGGGGTCACCCGGGTGGTCGACCGGATGGAGCGTGACGGCCTGCTCACCCGGCGCGCCTGCCCCTCCGACCGGCGCAGCTCGTACGCGGTGGTCACGGCCGCCGGCATGCAGCGGCTCGACGAGACCATGCCCGGGCACCTGCGGATCATCGAGCAGTGGTTCACCGGCCAGCTCGAGCCGGCGGCGCTGGACGCCCTGCTCGACGGCCTGCGCCGGGTACGGGACGCCGTCCACCCGGGCGCCACCGCCGGGAGCAGCGAGTCGACCCCGACCGGGGACGGCGCGACCGCCCCTGCCTGACCGGTCGATCAGGACGCGACCGGGCACCGGCAGAAAGAGCGGCAGAAGTGCCGCGCCCACGGGAGATAGTCGATCAAACCGGACGGGGTCGCGGGCGGGGGTGGGATCCTATGGGGCGGGTGGGCCCCCCCCGGGGGGGGAGGGCGCGGCCGCCGCGGGAGGGGTCGACCTTGGGGCTTCGGCCCCCGCGCCACCCCCGGCCCGCTCCGCGGGGCGCACCCACTCCCGGCCACGGCGCGGCCAGCCGTGGCCGGTCTACGTGGTCGCGGGGCCGCCGCCGCGCCGGCCCGCCGTCAGCGCGTAGAGCAGTTCCTCCTCCTGCGGCAGCAGTCGGATGCCGCTGCGACGGCAGGCCCGGTCGAGGCGGTCCAGCACGGTGGGGTCCGCCGTGCTCGCGGCCAGTCCCACCAACGCCTCCACCACGTCGCGCCGGTGCCGGCCCTCGGCGCCGGCCTCCGCGGCGGCGGCGAACCACTCCGCCGCCAGCTCGCGATCGCCCCGGCGCAGGGCCAGGTTCCCCTCGATCAACGCGCAGATCCCGTCCTCGGGGCGTGTCCCGCGCACCGGCGCCCGGCGCGCGCCCCCGGGCCACCCGGCCTCCCCGAGACGCGGCGACGGCGGCACCGGGGTCGCGGTCGGGCGCAGCTCGGCCAGCACCTCGGCCGCCTCGGTGGGGCGCCCGTCCCGGGCCAGCGCCAGGCCCACGGTGCCGAGCACCCGGCGACGGTGGCCGGGGTCGCCGGGGTCGCCGAGGTCGGCCAGCGCCGCCAGCACCCGCCGGCCCTGGTCGACGGCATCGGCGTACCGGCCCTCCAGGCGGGACACCTCGGCGAGGTCGGCCCGCGCGAGCACCCGCAGCCACTGCTCCCCGCACTGGGCGGCGAGCCGGTCGACCGCGGCCAGCCGGCGGCGGGCTGCCGCGAGGTCGCCGACCCGGATGTCGTGCCAGGCGAGGTTGTTCTGCGCCACCGCCATGTCCCGGACCCGGCCGCCCCGGGCGGCCAGCACGAGCACCGCCTCGGCCTGCTCCCGCGCCTCGTCGTGCCGGCCGACGGCGACCAGCAGCGCACAGAGCACCGTCCGCGCCTCCACCTCCCCGGTGACGTCGCCCGCGTCCCGGAACGCGGCCAGCGCCGCCAGCGCCGCCGGCACCTCCTCGGCCCCGGCGCCGTGCTCGGCGGCGAGCCGGGCCACCCCCAGGGACGCCCAGGCCCGCAGCACCGGGTCGGCGTCGGCGGTACGCGGGTCCGCCAGCAGCCGGCGCAGCCACTGCCGGCCGGGGACGTCCCGCCCCCGGAAGCGCCACCACCGGGACAGCGCCGCCGCCAACCGGAGCGCCGTCAACGGGTCGTCGACGGCGGCGTGCGCCAGGGCGGAGCTGATGTCGCCGCTCACCTCGTCCAGCCGGTGCACCGCGGCCGGCAGATCGGCGCCCGCCAGCTCCGGCGCGGTCCGGGCCACCAGGCGCGCGACGACCCGGGCGTGCCGACGCCGGATCGCGGTCAGCTCGCCGGCGCCGGTGGCCTGCTCGACGGCGAAGTCCCGTACGGCGTCGAGCAGGCGGAACCGGAACGGCCCGGTGCCCCGGACGCTCAGCAGGCCGAGTTCCAGGAACCGGTCCAGCAGCGGGACCGGGTCCACCGCGACCGTGCCGTCCCGGTCGGCGTCGTCGGCGAGCACCTCCTCGGCCAGCTCGACCGACCAGCGGTTGCCGAAGGCGGCGAGCCGGCGCAACGCGGCCCGCTCGGCGGGGGCGAGGAGACGATAGCTGGTGGCCACCGCGTCCCGCAGTGTCTCGGCCACCGCCGCCCGGTGGCCCTCCGGGCGGCTCGGCTCCGCCGTGTCCCAGCCCGGACGCTCGGCCGTCCCCGACGAGGTGGCCAGGTCGAGGACGTGGTCCCCGTACCGGTCGAGCAGCTCGTTGAGGTCGAGGATCCGGCCCCGGGCCGCCATCAGCTCGATGGCCAGCGGCAGGCCGCCGAGGCGGCGTACCAGCGCGGCCAGGGCGGGCAGCTCGGCCGGGCCGGGCGGCTCCCGGCGGACCTGGGCGAGCCGGGCGGTGAACAGCGCCACCGCGGGGTAGTCGGCCAGCGCCGACGGGCCGGCCCGCTCGCTCCCCGGCGGGGGTACGTCGAGCGGGGAGACCGGCCACACCCGCTCCCCGGGCAGGCCGACCGGGTGCCGGCCGGTGACCAGCACCCGCAGCGACGGCACCGCGCCGGCGAGCCGGTGCACCGTCTCGGCGACGGCATCGGGCGCCCGCTCGGCCGCGTCCACGAGCAGCAGCGCCGGCCGGCCGTCGAGTCGGGCGGCCAGTTCGGGCATCCGGCCGACCCCGAAGACGGCCACGGAGGCGGCGAGCACGTCGGCGGCGTCGGAGCCCTCGCCGATGAGCACGCCGGCCGCCCCGCCGGGGTACTGGTCGACGACCGCGTGGGCCACCGACAGGGCGAGCGCGGTCTTGCCGACGCCGGCCAGCCCGACCAGGCTCACCAGCCGGGGACCGCGCCCGTCGGTGAGCAGCCCGACCAGCTCGGCGAGGTCGGTGTCCCGGCCGATCAGCGCGACGGGGAGCGGGAGCGCGACCGGCGTACCGACGTGGTGGTCGGCGTCGAGGCGGGCCGGCGGCGCGCCGGCCAGGGTGACCGGCGGCGCGGCCGGCGCCTGTCCCCGGGCGGCGGCGAGGAACGCCGACCGGGCGGCACCGGTCAGCTCCAGCGCGCCGACGAGCAGCTCGACGGTGGTGCGCTGCGGCCGGGACGACCGGCCCCGCTCCAGGTCACGGACGGTGCGGACACCGACGCCGGCCTGGGCCGCCAGCTCGGCCTGGGTGAGGCCGGCGGCGAGCCGGTGCCCGCGCAACAGCTCCGGCAAACCGGTACGACCGCCCGGATGCCGCGAACGATCATGCACCGGAGTCATGGGCAGGAAGAGTACGGACGGGGTGCGACCGGCGGCAGCCGAGCGTCGCCCTGCCGACGCTGCCGTGCGGATATCCGACAGCGGGCCCGGCCGCGGGCCGGTTGACGGTGGCGCGGCGCCGGGGCCCGCCGTGGCCGGCCGCCGGAAGCGCGGGGGCCGGGACCGGCGGCGGGGGTCGACTGCCCGACGCCGCCGGACCCGGCGACGTCACATGCCCAGGTCGCGCGCGATGATCATGCGCTGCACCTCGGACGTACCCTCGCCGATCTCCAGGATCTTGGAGTCACGCCAGAAGCGCGCCACCGGGTACTCGTTCATGAAGCCGTAGCCGCCGTGGATCTGGGTCGCCTCCCGGGCGTTGTCGACGGCGACGGTGCTGGCGTGCAGCTTGGCGATGGCGGCCTGCCGCTTGAACGGCTCGCCGGCGAGCATCCGGGCGGCGGCGTCGTAGTAGGCCAGCCGGGCCGTGTGCGCCTTCATCTCCATGTCGGCGATCTTGAACTGGATCGCCTGGTAGTTGCCGATCGGCTGGCCGAACGCCTGGCGCTCCTTCGCGTACCTGATCGACTCGTCGACGCAGCCCTGGGCGAGGCCCACGGCCAGGGCGGCGATGGCGATCCGGCCCTCGTCGAGGATGCGCAGGAACTGGGCGAAGCCCCGGCCGCGCTCGCCGAGCAGGTTGGCCGCCGGCACCCGGCAGTCGTCGAAGGTCAGCTCGTGGGTGTCCGAGGCGGTCCAGCCGACCTTGGAGTAGCCCGGCGCGACGCTGAAGCCCGGGGTGCCGGAGGGGACGATGATGGTGGACAGCTCCTTGGCGCCGTCCGGGCGGATGCCGGTGACCGCGGTGACGGTGACCAGGGCCGTGATGTCGGTGCCCGAGTTGGTGATGAACGCCTTCGAGCCGTTGATCACCCACTCGCCCGTGGCCTCGTCGAGCACCGCGCGGGTCTGCGTGCCGCCCGCGTCCGAGCCGAAGCCGGGCTCCGTGAGGCCGAAGCCGGCCAGCGCCTCGCCGCTGAGCAGCTTCGGCAGCCACTGCGCCTTCTGCTCCTCGGTGCCGAAGCGGTAGATCGGCATCGCGCCCAGCGACACCGCCGCCTCCAGGGTGATCGCCACGCTGGAGTCGACCCGGGCCAGCTCCTCCAGGGCGAGGCAGAGCGCGAAGTAGTCGCCGCCCATGCCGCCGTGCTCCTCGCCGAAGGGCAGCCCGAACAGGCCCATCTTGCCCATCTGCCGGATCACCTCGTACGGGAAGGTGTGCTTCTCGTAGTGCTCCGCGATGACCGGGGCCACCACCTCGCGCGCGAATTCCCGCACGCTCTCCCGCAGCGCCTCTTGCTCCTCGGTGAGCCGGAAGTCCATGGATTCCTCCTGTGTGACGGGCCGCCGGGCGCTCGTGACGCCGGGACGGGTCGCTGGTGCGGGTCGGTCCCGCGCCGGCCGGGTGGGGCCGGCGGCGGGATCAGACCGGGGTGACGCCGTGCCGGCGCCGGGAGAAGTGCCGCTCCTTGGTGCGGGCGGCGGCGAACCGGCGGGTCAGCTCGGCGCGCAGCTCGTGCGGCTCGACGATCGCGTCCACCACCAGTTCGCTGGCGAGCCGGACGATGTCGATGTCGCGCTCGTACTCCTCGCGCTTCGCGGCGACGAAGGCGGCCCGCTCGGCCTCGTCGGCGATCGCGGCGATCTTGTTGGCGTAGACCGCGTTGACCGCCGCCTCGGCGCCCATCACCGCGATCTTGGCGGTGGGCAGCGCGATCGTGGCGTCCGGCTCGAAGCCGGGCCCGGCCATCGCGTAGAGGCCGGCGCCGTACGCCTTGCGGACCACCACGCAGATCTTCGGCACGGTGGCCTCGGAGATCGCGGTGATCATCTTGGCGCCGTGCCGGATGATGCCCTGCTTCTCCACCGCGCTGCCGACCATGAACCCGGGCACGTCGGAGAGGAAGAGCAGCGGCACGTTGAACGCGTCGCAGAGCTGCACGAACCGGGTCGCCTTGTCGGCCGAGTCGACGAAGAGCACTCCGCCCTTGAACATGGAGTTGTTGCCGACCACGCCGACGACCTCGCCGTTCAGCCGGCCGAAGCCGATGGTCAGCTCCTTGGCCCAGAGCGCCTGGATCTCGAAGAAGGAGCCGTCGTCGAGCAGACCCTTGACGTACCGCCGCATGTCGAACGCCTGCCGCTCGCTCGCCGGCACCAGCGCGGCGAGGTCGGCCTTCTCCGGTGCGGGCACGGCCTCGGCGGCCGGCGGCGCCTGCGTCCAGTTGGCCGGGAGGTAGGACAGGTAGCGCTTCACCACGTCGAGCGCGTCAGCCTCGGTCTTGCAGAGGAAGTGCCCGACGCCCGACTCGGCGCAGTGCACCTTGGCCCCGCCCATCGCCTCCAGGGTGGTCTTCTCCCCGGTGACCATCTCGACCATCCGGTCGGAGCCGAGGTACATGCTGGCGTTGCCGTCGACCATCGCGACCACGTCGCAGAACGCCGGAATGTACGCCCCGCCGGCCGCGCTCGGCCCGAACAGCGCGCAGACCTGCGGGATCGAGCCGGAGGCGCGGACCTGGTTCCAGAAGATCTTCCCGGCGCCGCGTCGGCCGGGGAACAGCTCGACCTGGTCGGTGATCCGGGCACCGGCCGAGTCGACCAGGTAGACCATCGGCACGCCGGTGGAGTAGGCCCGTTCGATGATCCGGATGATCTTCTCGACGGTCCGGGCGCCCCAGCTGCCGGCCTTGACCGTGGAGTCGTTCGCCATGAGGCAGACCTGGCGGCCGTCGATGGTGGCGGTGCCGGTGACCACGCCGTCGGCCGGCAGGCCCTCGGCCATCGCGTTGGCGTAGAGGCCGTCCTCGACGAAGGAGCCCTCGTCCACCAGGAGGGCGACCCGCTCCCGGGCGAAGAGCTTGCCCTTGGCGGCGTTCGCCGCGTGGTACTTGTCCGCACCGCCGGCCCGGGCCCGCTTGCGCAGCTGCTCCAGAGCCTCACCGTCGAGCGTCACGCCGACCCCCTACCGCCGCCACCGTGGCCCGCCGCCTCGTGGGCAACCGAACCGACCTGAACGATCGTTAGGCTAGCGCATCGGCCCGCCCCCGACACCCCTCAACCCCCACCCCGCCCCCTCGCGCCGCGATCTTGCACTTCCGGCCCCGTTTCTGCGGCATTCGTGACTTACGCCCGGGCGGGGTGAGGGTGGGGAAGGAGGGGTGGGGGTCAGGCGGGGTGGGGGGTCAGGCGGGTGCGGGGGCCGGCGCGGAGGACGCCGGAGGGGAGCTGACGGCCGACGAGGCGCTCGGCCAGCTCCGCCACCTCGATCAGGGCGGCCAGGTCGATGCCGGTGTCGATGCCCATGTCGTGCAGCATGTGCACCGCCTCCTCCGTGGCGAGGTTGCCGCTGGCGCCCGGCGCGTACGGGCAGCCGCCGAGGCCGCCGACGCTGGCGTCGAACTCGGTCACGCCCAGCTCCAACGCGGTGAGCATGTTCGCCAGCGCGGTGCCCCGGGTGTTGTGGAAGTGCAGCAGCACCGGAACCTGGGCGTTGCGGTCGCGGACGGCGGTCAGCAGTTCCCGGACGCGGCGGGGCGTACCCATGCCGGTGGTGTCGCCGAACGCCACGCGGTCGGCGCCGTCGCGGACCACCCGGTCCACGATGGCGGCCACCCGGGCCGGGTCGGTGTCCCCCTCGTACGGGCAGCCGAAGCTGGTCGCGATGATCACCTCGGCCTGCGCGCCGGCGCCGTGCAGCAGGTCGATCAGCTCGGCGATGTCGTCCAGCGACTCCTCGGTGGAGCGGTTGACGTTGCGCCGGTTGTGCGTGTCGCTGGCGGAGACCACCACCTCGATCTCGGTGAACCCGGCGGCGAGGGCGCGCTGCGCGCCCCGGGTGTTCGGCACCAGCGCGGAGTAGCGCACCCCGTCGGCCTTCGCGGCCCGCTGCCACACCTCGTCGGCGTCGGCCATCTGCGGGATCGCCTTCGGGTGCACGAACGAGACCGCCTCGATCCGCCGCACCCCCGTGCCCGAGAGGGCGTCGAGCAGCCGCACCTTGGCGTCGGTCGGGATCGGGTCCTCGTTCTGGAGCCCGTCGCGCGGCCCGACCTCCCGGATCGACACGAAGCCTGGCAGTTCCGTCATAAGGGGTCACCTCACTGTGACGTGGTGCGTGGTGGGTCCGTCCAGCGTCCCACCCGCACACCGCCCCCCGCGAGGTGGCTCACCGCACGTGCCGGTAACCGCCCCGATCGTCGGTCCACCGTCGTCGCCGACGGCCGTCGGAAATACTTCGGCCACCCGTGCAACCGGTCGACCACCCGCTGAGCACCTATCGGTGAAGGGAGCGGGATGCGCGACGAGGACGAGGAGCGGCGCCGGTTCAGCGAGTACTTCGCGGCCCGGCGTGAGCTGGTGCGGCGTACCGCATACCTGATGTGCGGCGACTGGCACTGGGCCGAGGATCTGGCGCAGGCCGCCTTCATCCGGCTCGCCGCGAACTGGCACCGGATCCGGGACCCGCAGGCGGTGGACGCGTACGTGCGCACCTGCCTGATCCGGGCCTACCTGTCGGAGACCCGGCGGGTGTGGCGACGCCGCGAGCGGACCGTCGCCGAGCCGCCCGACGTGGCCGGTCCCGACGACGCCGAGGCGACGGCCCGCCGGGTGGCCTTCGCCCAGGCGCTGCGACAGGTGCCACCGCGCCAGCGGGTGACCCTGATCTGCCGGTTCTACCAGGGGCTCGACGTGGCCGAGACGGCCGCCGCGCTGAAGTGTTCCGAGGGCACGGTCAAGAGCCAGACGGCGCGCGGTCTCGCGACGCTCCGCCAGCTTCTCGGCGACGCCGTTCCGAGCCTCGCCTGCGCCATGAAGGGAAGGGCATGACCGGGCTGCGTGAACTCTTCGAGGATGCCGCGGGCTCGTCGGCGCGGCCGAGCCGGCTGACGGCGAACGAGGTGTACGACGCCGGCCGCCGCCGGCACCGTCGACGGCTCGCGGCGGCGACCGTCGCCGGGGCCACCGCCCTCACCCTGGTCGCCGTCGCCGCCGTGAACCTGCTGGCGCCGGTACCTCCGCCGGTCGACGGGACGCCGATCGCCGGCCAGCCCACCACGACCGGGAATCCCGATCCGGCGTCCGGAAGGCGGATCCGGTGGGCCCTTGCCGCCGACCGGAACCACCTCTACCTGTCCCTGTCGACGTGCACCAACGGACCGTGCCAGAGCAAGCAGACCGTCGCCCTGGTGGGCTCCACGGACGGCGGCCGGACCTGGAGCGACCGGGGTGCGCCGATCACGGTCAGCGCGCTGGCGGTGCTCGGTCCCGACACGCTGATCGCAGCCGTGCCCGGCATCCGACCAGGCGCCGACCTGACCCTGCTGGCCAGCCTCGACGGCGGTCGCACCTGGGCCGCCGCCCGGTCCGCCGGTACGGCCGAGGCGGTGCCGGCCGGTGGTACGGCGATCTGCTGGTCGCCGCAGCTCGGGACGCCGTGCACCCTGCACGCCGTGGATCCGGCGACCCACGGGGTGGCACCACTGGCCGAGCAGCCGCCGCTGACGATGCGGACGGACGCGCTGCAGATCGAGGAGTCGGCCGGTCGCCTCCGGGTCGCGGGCACTGATCCTGTGACGGGCCGCCCCGCCGTCTCGACGAGTACGGACGCCGGCCGCAGCTGGTCCACCCACGTCTTCGCCGACGCGCCGGCCTGCCCGGAGGAGAAGTGCGAGGCACCGCTGCTGGCGGTGACCGGGACGGCGACGACGTACGCCACGACCACCGGCGGTGATGTCCGGGCCGTCTACCGCAGCGACGGCACCGGCGGACGGTGGCAGCGGCTCACCGACGCCCACCTGCCGGACGAGCCGGCCACGAACGGGTCGTTCGTGACCGCCGACGGCACCCACGTGCTGTTCCAGCTCGTGAACGGCCGGAACGCCGACGCCCGCCGCTACTGGGCGGCCCGGGACGGCGGCGCGTACCAGGCGGTCGAACTCGTGGGCCTGCCGACCACCGCCGGCCCGGTCCGTCGTACGCCGGACGGCTGGTTCTACGCCTCCGACGACGCCGTCGGCACCCTGTACGGCTCCACCGACGGCTGGCGCTGGTCGCCGGTGACCCGCCGCTAGCACTCACACCCCCCCGGAGGGGCGACCCGCTGCGCTCCTCCCTGCTCGAAAAGATAGGAAAACAGGTGATCTATTCCATGCCACCCCGCCGTCGACGGTCGTGGTTCGTCGGCCTCGGGGCCACCGCGTTGGTCGTCGCGCTCGCCGCCTGCGGCGCGGAGGACCAGCCACCGGCGGTCGCCACCGCTGCCGGCCCGGGCACCCCGCCGTCGACGTCGGCGGCCGTCACCGGAGTCGTCGCCGAGTACGTGGAGGCGCAGCGGCAGTGGGTCGCCTGCCTGCGCGAGCGCGGCTTCCAGGTGCCGGACCCGGATCCCCGGGGCAGGGTCGACCTGCGGGCGCCCGGTGTCCCGAAGAAGGGCGACCCGAAGTGGACGGAGGCCCAGAGGACCTGCGCGAAGTACAGCGTGCCGATCCCGGACGAGCTGGAGGAGAAGCCGCCGGCGCTGACCGCGGAGGAGGTCGGGCACCGGCGTGCGTACGCCAGGTGCATGCGCGAGAACGGGGTCGCGGACTTCCCCGACCCGGGCCCGGACGGCTACTGGCCGCAGGACAACGACAACGGCGGCGGCCCCACGGTCAGCGAGCAGCAGGCGGCCGCCCAGTACCGGGCCGGCCAGATCTGCGAGCCGGTGCTCCACGGCCAACCGTCGACCACACCCGACCCGAACGCCACCGGCCGCGGGTGAGCGACCCGATGGACCCGACCGAGGTGAGCCGCCGTCGCTCACGGCGGCTGCTCCGGGCCGCGGCCGGCGCCGGTCTCGTGTTGGTGACGCTCGCGCTGGCCGGCGCGGCGACCCTCGGCCTGGGTGGCCGCGGCGACACCCCGACGCCGGCCCGCACCGGACCCGCCGCCACCGCCCCGATCACCCGGCAGACCCTGGTCCGGTCCGTGGCGCTGGCCGGCGAACTCGGGTACGGCGTGGCCACCCCGCTCGCCGCGCTCGCGGCCGGCACGGTGACCTGGCTACCCGAGGTGGGGGCCACGGTCCGGCAGGGCGAGGCCCTGCTGCGCGCCGACGAGCAACCGGTGGTGCTGCTGTACGGTGCCCTGCCGATGTACCGGCCGCTGACCGTCGGCGTGCGCGGCTCGGACGTGCGGCAGTTCGAACGCAACCTCGCGGCCCTCGGGTACGGCGGCTTCACCGTCGACGACACCTTCTCCGCGAGCACCACCGCCGCGGTGAGACGGTGGCAGGACGACCTCGGGATACCGGACACCGGCACGGTGGACCGGGAGCGGGTGGTCTACGCCCCCGGCGCGATCCGCGTCTCCCGGCACCTGGTGCCCGTCGGCGCGAGCGCGACCGGCACCGTGTTGGCGTACACCGGCAGCACCCGGGTGGTGACGGTGTCCGCGGGCACCGGCGAGGCGGCCTGGGCGAAGAAGGGCACCAGGGTCACCGTCACCCTGCCGACCGGCGTCTCGGTCGCCGGGAAGGTCGGGACGGTGGCCCCGCCGACCGCGCCCGCCGGCGGTCAGGGGCCGGCCGATCCGGAGCGGCCCGGCACCGGCTCGGCCACCGTCCAGGTCACCATCGCCGTCGCCGACCAGCGGGCGCTGGGCGGGCTGACCGACACACCGGTCGACGTCCGGTACGTCGCGCAACAGCGCGAGAAGGTGCTCACCGTTCCGGTCGACGCGCTGCTCGCCCTCGCCGAGGGCGGCTACGGCGTCGAGGTCACCGGGCCCGGTGGCACCCGGATCCTGCCGGTGCGGGCGGGGCTGTTCGCCGAGGGACGGGTCGAGGTGCAGGGCGCTGGCCTGGCCGAGGGGCTGCTGGTGGGGGTGCCGGGATGAGCGGGTACGTCATCGAGCTGGCGGGTGTCTCCCGGACCTATCCGGACGGGGTGACCGCGCTGCGCGAGGTCGACCTGCGCATCGGGTACGGCGAACTGGTCGCCGTCGTCGGTCCGTCCGGCTCGGGCAAGTCGACCATGCTGCACCTGATCGGCACGCTGGACCGGCCGTCGTCCGGCTCGGTGCGGATCGACCGGCACGACGTCTCGGCCCTCACCGACCGGGAACTGTCCGCGCTGCGCGGCACCCGGATCGGGTTCGTCTTCCAGCAGTTCCACCTGGCCGCCGGGATGCCGGTGCTGGACAACGTGGCCGACGGGTTGCTCTACGCGGGCGTACCGCTGCGGCAGCGGCGGCGGCGTGCCGAGGCCGCGTTGCGCCGGGTCGGTCTCGGCCACCGGCTCGACCACCGGCCGCACGAGCTGTCCGGGGGCGAGCGGCAGCGGGTGGCCGTCGCCCGGGCGGTGGTCGGCGAACCGGCGGTGCTGCTCGCCGACGAGCCGACCGGCAACCTCGACTCCGCCTCCGGCACATCCGTGCTGGCGCTGCTGCGCGGCCTGCACGAGCAGGGCACCACCGTCGTGGTCATCACCCACGACCAGCAGGTCGCCGCCGACCTGCCGCGCCGGGTCGTACTGCGGGACGGTCGGGTCGTGCACGATTCGGGCCGGACACCGGCGGTGCCGGCGTGACCGGGCGCGCCGACCCCGGGGCGCACGGCACCAGCCTGCCGGCCGCCGGCGCGGGTGGGCCCGGGAAACTGCGGCCGCGTCGACTCTCCCCGGCCGACATCGCGCGGGTGGGCTCCGTCGGGCTTCGGACCCACCCGCTGCGGGTCGCGCTCACCGCCCTGGGCATCGCCATCGGCATCGCCGCGATGCTGGCCGTGGTGGGCATCTCCACCTCCAGCCGGGCCGAGCTGGACCGGACCCTGGACCGGCTCGGCACCAACCTGCTCACCGTGACGCCGGGGAAGACCCGGGCCGGGGAGAAGGCCGTCCTGCCCGAGCATTCGGTGGGCATGATCGCCCGGATCGGACCGGTCGAGTCGGTCGGCGCGACCGGTGCCGTCGACCGGGCCGTCTACCGCACCGACCGGGTACCGCCCGGCCAGACGGGCAGCATCGCGGTGTTCGCCGCGCAGCCGGAACTGCTCGACACGGTCGGCGCGACCGTCAGCTCCGGTTCCTGGTTCACCGCCGCGACCGCGGAGTACCCGACGGTCGTCCTGGGCGCCACCGCGGCGCGGCGGCTCGACGTGCCGAGGGTCGGGCTCCGGGTGTGGCTGGGCGGCGAGTGGTTCACCGTCGTCGGCGTGCTCGCGCCCGTGCCGCTGGCCGAGGAACTGGACTCGGCCGCACTGGTGGGCTGGCCGGCGGCGAGGTCCTATCTCCAGTTCGACGGCCGGCCGACCCGGGTCTACGTCCGCACCACGGAGAGCCAGGTCGCGGCGGTGCGCGCGGTGCTGGGACGGACCGCGAACCCGCCGGCACCGGATGAGGTGGTCGTGTCCCGCCCCTCGGACGCGCTGGCCGCCCGGCAGGCCACCGACACCGCGCTCAACGGGCTGCTGCTCGGGCTGGGTGCCGTCGCGCTCCTGGTCGGCGGCGTCGGCATCGCCAACACGATGGTCATCTCCGTCCTGCAACGCCGGGCGGAGGTGGGGCTACGGCGGGCACTGGGCGCCACCCGGGGCCAGATCCGCGTCCAGTTCCTCGCCGAGGCGCTGCTGCTCTCCGTCCTCGGTGGGATCGGCGGCACCCTGCTCGGGGCGGGGATCACCGCGCTGTACGCGTACAGCCGGCAGTGGCCCACGGTGGTGCCGGCCTGGGCGATGGCCGGCGGCCTGGGCGCGACGGTGCTGGTCGGTACGGCCGCCGGTCTCTACCCGGCGGTCCGCGCCAGCCGGCTCCCGCCCACCACGGCCCTGGCCGGTCCCTGACGCAGCACGATCAGCACGATCATGAGGTTGGCGGTGCGGTCCGGGAGGGACGCACCACCAACCTCACGATCGACCGGATTCCCCGGCGCCGGGCGCGGTCAGCGCATCCGGCCGACGATGCCGGTGTCGTAGTCGCCCGAGAGGAACTCCTCGTTCTCCAACAGCTCGGCGAAGAACGGAAGGTTGCACTTCGGGCCGGTCAGCTCGAAGCCGGCCACCGCGGCGCGGGCGCGGGCGATCGCCTCCGCGCGGTCCTTCCCGCTGACGATCAGCTTCGCCATCAGGCTGTCGTAGAACGGGGTGACCATGTTGCCGGCGACGTAGCCCGAGTCGACGCGGACGCCCTCGCCGGTCGGCTCCGTCCAGGCCGTGATCGCGCCCGGGCCGGGCAGGAACCGCTTCGGGTCCTCGGCGTTGATCCGCAGCTCGATGGCGTGCCCGCGCGGGGCGAGCGCGTCCGGGTCGAAGGTCGGCGCCAGGCCGGCGGCCACCCGCAACTGCTCCTCGACCAGGTCGACGCCGTAGACCAGCTCGGTGACCGGGTGCTCGACCTGGAGCCGGGTGTTCATCTCCAGGAAGAAGAACTCCTCGGACGCGGGGCCATCGCCCTCGAGGTCCCGCTCACGCGGGACCAGCAGGCACTCCACCGTGCCCGCGTTGCGGTAGCCGACCGCCTCGCCGGCGCGCACGGCGGCGGCCAGGAAGCGCTCCCGCAGCTCGGGCGAGACCGCCGGCGACGGCGACTCCTCGACCAGCTTCTGGTTGCGCCGCTGCACCGAGCACTCCCGCTCGCCGAGGGCCACCACCCGGCCGTCGGCGAGGCCGAGGATCTGCACCTCGACGTGGCGCACCCGGGGGAAGTAGCGCTCGATCAGCACCGAGCCGTCGCCGAACATCCGCTCGGCGAACGCGCGCACCTTGTCGTACTCCGTGCGGAGCGCCGCCTCGTCGTTCGCCACGCCCATGCCCATGCCCCCGCCGCCGGCCGCGGCCTTGACCATCACCGGGTAGCCGATCTCCGCCGCCGCGGCCACGGCCGCGTCCAGGTCGGCCGCCGGGTCGGTGGTGCCGGGCGCCACCGGCACCCCGGCCGCCGCCATCAGGTTCCGGGCGTTGATCTTGTCGCCCATCGCGGTGATCGCGTCCGCGCCGGGCCCGACCCAGATCAGCCCGCTCGACTCGACCGTACGGGCGAAGTCCGCGTTCTCCGACAGGAAGCCGTAGCCGGGGTGGATGGCCTGCGCACCGGTCGACTTGGCGGCGGCGAGGATGGCCTCGACGTTGCGGTAGCTCTGGGCCGGGTTCGCCGGGCCCACGCACACCGCCTCGTCGGCCTCGGCCACGAACGGCAGGCCGGCGTCGGCCTCGGAGTGCACCGCGATCGCGCGGACGCCGAGCCGCCTGGCGGTACGGATGATCCGGCGGGCGATCTCGCCCCGGTTGGCGACCAGCAGCGACTCGATCATTTTTCCTCCCAGCATCCGGGATCGGGACGGGTGCCAGGTAACCACGGCCGCCCGGTTACCGACGAGTCGCCCCCGGGACGCCCGGGGTCACCGTTCCAGGTGGGCCAGCAGGGCGGCCAGGGTGGCCGCGCGCAGCAGCTCGGCCCGGCGACGCCGGTCCACCTCGCCGCCGAGGAACGGCGTCGAGTTCATCAGGCCGAACGCGGCGTGGGCCAGCACCCGCGCCTCACCGTCGGGCATGCCCGGGTGCAGCGCGGTCAGCACGGTCACCCACTGCTCGACGTAGAGCCGCTGGAGCCGGCGGATCCGGCGGCGGGGCTCGTCGGGGAGACGGTCCAGCTCGTGCAGGTGCAGGGCGATCACCGCCGGGTTCGCCAGCGCGAACTCGACGTGGAAGTCGATCAGCGACTCCAGCGCGCCGCGCGGGTCGTCGGGGTGGCCGGCGGAGCGTTGCTGACCGCCGGCGAGCAGCTCCTCGCTGACCGGGATCAGCGCGGCGACCAGCATCGCCTCCTTGCCGGCGAAGTGGTGGTAGAGCGCCGGACCGGTGACCCCCGCGGCCGCGCCGATGTCGTCCATCGAGACACCGTGGTAGCCACGGGAGGCGAAGAGGCCGACCGCGATCTCCAGGATCTCGTCCTTGCGGGACCGACGCCGGCCCGACCCCGCGGTGCCGCTCGCCCTGCGTGCCTGCTGCTCGACCGTCACCGGGCAAGCGTAGACCGAGTCGCGGGCGACGTGGAGGCTCGGTTACCCACCGGTCGCCTCCGTCCGGGCCGGGCACCTGGGGAAACCCGGCCCGGACGGCGCGACCGTCAGTGCTCGGGGTCGAGGTCGTACTCGGCCCGCAGGGCGGCGGCCTCGGCCGGGCGGTCCAGCAGGTCCAACGCCCGGGCCAGCAGCCAGGCGGCCTGCTGCACCGGGCGGGATCCGGCCGGCAGGCCGCCGAGCACCTCGCGCAGCAGCCGCTCCGCCTCGGCCGGCCGTTCCAGCCGCAGCAGCAGCTCGCCGGTGAAGACCTCCACCTGCGCGGCCTCGCCGAACGCCTCGATCGACCGGAGCCGGGCGGGTACCCCGAGCAGCCGGTCGTACGCCTCGGCCTCCCGTCCCTCCACGGTCAGCACCCGCGCCCCGACCTCGGCCGCCAGGGCCAGCTCGTACGTCACCGGCGGCGGCTCGTCGGGCTGGCCGGCCAGCCCCGCCGCCAGCGTGTCCAGCAGCTCGACGGTGCGCAGGGCCGTCGCCTCGTCGCCCGCCCAGAACTCCGCGTACGCCTGCCGGCGGCGGGCCCGGAGCTCGTCGAGCGGCAGGTCGGCCTGCCGGTACGCGGTCGCCGCCGCCGCGAACCGCCCCGCCGCCAGCGCGTCCCGGTCGGCGCCGTAGAGGATGCCGCCGGCTTCCTCCAGCACCTGCGCCCGGTGCGGGAGGTTGTCCGGTCCGTCCAGGTTCTCGGCGAGCTGGTCGAGCAGGGCGAGCGCCGGGTCGATCTCACCCAGCCCCTCGTAGACGCCGGCCAGCAGGTGCCGGCACCGGTCCGCCTCGGCCTGTGCGCCGAGCCGGTCGAGCCCGAGCACCGCCTCCTCCGCGACCTCGGCCGCCTCACCCAACCGGCCCGCGACCCGGTACGCGTTCGCCAGCTCCCAGCGCAGGAAGGCGTCCCCCTCCGCGCCCCGCTCGACGCAGAGGGTCACCGCCTCGGCGAAGTCGTCCACCGCGTCGGCGGCCCGGCCGACGGTCATCAGCGCCCGCGCCCGGGCGACCCGGACCGGCAGCCACGCCTCCGTCGGCGCCACCCGCAGCGCCTCGTCGCAGGCGTCGACCGCCTCGGCCGGATCGTCGGCCGTCCGGGCGTACGCCAGGCAGGCGGCGGTGACGACGTCGCCGAGACCGAGGTCCCGGCCGAGGTCACGGGCCCGGTGGGCGGCGGCCCGGGCGTCCGCCTCCCGGCCGAGCTGTTCGAGCGTGTGGGCCCGGTGCAGCGCGATCCGGGCGGCCAGCCACGGGTCGCCGCCCGCCTCGGCCGGCACCCGGTCGAGGGCGTCGAGCGCCTCCGCCCAGCGCTCCCGGTGCATGAGCGCCAGCGCCACCCGGTCCAGCCCGGCGACCCGCTGCCGGTCGTCGCCCCGCCGGTCCAGCGCGTCGGCGGACGCCCGGACCAGCTCCAGCCCCTCGTCCGCGCTCTCGTCGGCCATGGCCAGCAGCACGCCGAGCCGCCCTGCGACGACCTGCGCCCGAACCTCGTCGCCCAGCTCCCGGTACGCCGCGATCGCCGCCCGGTGGGCCTCGACCGTGGCCGGCGCGTCCTCGTCGCCCAGCTCGGCGGCACGCAACTCCAACCGGTGGGCCGCCGTCCCCGCCGGGAGTTCCCCGGCGCCGAACCGGTCGTCCCAGGCGGCCAGCGCGGCCCGGAACGCCTCGCGGTCGTGGCGGCGCAGCCGCTCCTCGGCGAAGTCGAGCAGCTCGTCGGCGCCGGCGTCGGCCGGCACCGGGACGCTGGCGGGGCCTGCGGCACCCGGTGCCGGGGCGCGGTCGGCCGCGCCGGCCGGACCGGCCGTCGCCGGCCGGGCGGGCCGACGGCGCAGGCTGGCCGAGAGCGGCAGGTGCGCACCCGTCGGCTCGGCGGCGAGCCGACGGGCCACCCACTCGGACTGGTACGAGGTGCCGTTGCGGGCGTCGAACCGGGCGGCCAGCGCGGTCGCGGTGCCGGTCAGCTCGGCGGCGAGCGCGGACGCCGTGATCTCCCCGGCCGGCCGGTCGCCGGCCGCCCGCCGGTAGACGGTCAGCTCGCCGGCCCGGCGCAGCGCGGCGGCGCCGGCCGCGGCGAAGTGCATGGCGGCGGCCGGCGAGGGAGCCCGGTCCAGCCAGTCCAGGTGCCGCTCGACGATCTCCACCGCGCGGGCGTCGTTCCCGGTCAACGTGCAGAACTCGACGTGGTTGCCGATGTCCCACAGGTCCGAGAGGTTGCCCCGCAGCCGGCGGTACGCCTCCCGGTGGGCGTCGCGCGCCTCCTCCCCCCGCTCCGTGCGCAGGTACGGCACCAGCAGCGCGGTGAGGATGGCCTGCGGCTGCTCGGTGCAGCTCAGCCGGCCGGCGAGGACCGGCTCCGCCAACGCGACCGCCTCGGCGTGCCGGCCGGTGTCGGCGAGGTACTGCACCTGGGTGGTCGGGTCGCAGCCGGCGCAGTCGGACAGCTCGTCGCGGGGGGTGGTCTGCCAGAGCCGGTACCAGTGCGCGGCCGCGTCGGCGTCGCCCAGGTGGTCCGCCACCAGGAACCGGTGCTTGTGGACGGCCTGGAGGCTGTGGCCGCCTTCCCGGTAGCGGCGCTCCATGTCGTCGAGCACCGCGTACGTGCGGTCCAGCGGCACCTCGGGGAACCGGAGCAGGCCGGTGACCATGTACTTGACGTGCCAGAGCAGCTGGTGGGCGTAGCGCGGGTGGTAGGGCTGCGGGTCGCGGTCGAACTCGGCCAGGCACCACGAGAAGGTGACGAAGGACTTGGCCGGCTCACCGCCGTAGACGTACGCGGTGGTGGCCTGCATCCGGGTCACGAAGGCCAGCTCCCGGTCGTCGCCGGCGTCCACCCGGCGCAGCAGCTGCTCGATGGCGGCGATCTGCCCCGCGCCGTACGGCATGTTGCCGACCTCGCGGAGCACCCGCCACAGGTCCTCGTCTTCGGTGCTCACACTCACTCCTGTCCCGGCACGGCCCGGCCGAGCAGGCCGAGGAAGGAACTGTTCAGCAGCGCGGCGTCGGCCGCGCGGATCGGATGGTGCCCGAGCAGCAGCGCCTGCCCGTAGAGCGCCTCCACGGCCAGCCCGGCCAGCTCCGGGTCGGTCAACGTGGTGACCCGGCGGACCAGCGGGTTGCGGTGGTTGAGCACCAGTTGTGGCCGGTCCGGCGGCGCGGAGGCGGCGAGCGCGTCGAGCACGCCGCCCCACAGCTCGTCGGCCCGGTCCCGGGTCGCCGCGAGCTGGTCGTTGAACGCCGCCGACCGGCTCACCAGGTAGAGCGCCGGCAGCGAGACCGGGTCGTACGCCCGGACCACCACCTCGCAGCCGAGCCGTTCCAGGGCCCGCTGGGCGCCCGTGAGGAACGGCCGCAGGGCCAGCTCGACCTGCGGGTCGAGGCTGTCGAAGCGGGTGGTCAGGTCGCTGGGCTCCAGCCGCTCGATCAGCACGGAACGGTCCACCGTGGGCAGCCGCTCGATCAGCTCCGTGTCGTAGGTGTATCCGGCGTTCACCACCGCCAGGTCCTGCGCGGCGGCGACGGCGGCGAGCTGGCGGAACTCGTCCAGGCTGGCCGCGTAGCGGACCAGCCCGTGCCGCTGCCGGAACTCGGCCAGGGTGAGCGTGCCGACGTTGGTGTCCATCGGCCACCACTGGTCGACCAGGCGGAGCATCTCGTCGTCGTGCAGGGCGAGCGCCTTCACCCCGAGGTGGTGCACCTGGAGGAACTCGGCGAGCCGCCGCGGGTCGTGCTTGGCGAGCCGGACCAGCCATCCGCGCACCTGGTCGCCGAGGGCCTCCCGGGTGGCCGCGAGCAGGCCGTCCTCGTAGAGCGCCTCCCGGCTGGCCGTCGGCCGCAGCTCGCTGGCGTCCACCACGCAGTGCGCGAAGAAGGCCCAGTCCGGCAGCAGCCCGTCGGCGTGCTCGGTGAGCAGCATCCGCTTGAGGTAGACCTTGTGGCCGGCCCGGGACGCCGGGTTCACCGGGTTCGGCAGGATGAAGGCCGCCCCGGTCAGGCCGGCCTCCGGCACCGACAGCGGCAGCACGTCGAAGGGGTCGAAGCCGAGCGTCTCCCGGGCGTGGCGGACCAGCGCGGCCCGGTCGACCGGCGCGCCAGGGGTGGCCGGCCAGGGCGGCGGGCCGGCGGTGGTCACCACGTCGCCGACCCGGACGGTGACCGGCAGCAGCGAGCCGAAGAGCCGGGCCAGGTCGACCACCGTCGGGGTGCCGAACCACTGGTCGGCGTCCCGGCGCGGCACCAGCGTCACCGTGGTGCCCGGCTCGGCCCGCCCGGCGCCGGGCGCGGCCAGCTCGACGGCGTACCGGCCGTCGGAGTGACCCGTCCAGTGCACCGTCGGGTGGTCGCCGTGCCGGGTGACCACCCGGATCTCGTCGGCCACCAGGAAGCAGGAGAGCAGGCCGATGCCGAACTGGCCGAGGAACTCGTGCCGGGAGAAGCCCAGCTCGTCACGTTTGGAGCTGCGGCCGATGGTGGCGAGCAACTCGTGCACCTGCGCCTCGGTGAGGCCGATGCCGGTGTCGTGCACCCGCAGCGTGCCGTCGCCGGTCAGCTCCGGTGGCTCGACGCGCACCAGCGCGGGCGCGTCGGGGTCGGTCGCGCGGCGCGCGGTGATCGCGTCGACGGCGTTCTGCAGGAGCTCGCGGACGTACACCCGCGGGCTGCCGTAGAGGTGGTGACTGAGCAGATCGACCACGCCACGGAGGTCGACCTGGAAGGTGTGGTCCACGCTGGAGTGCTCCCCGGTCCGATGCCGGCGCCCACGGTACCGATGATCACCGACACGCGCGTCCCCCTTTCCCCGCGACTTGACCCTCGACCCGGTCGACCCCCGAGGCTCGCCGTCATGACCGCATCCCCGCTCGGCCGCGACTACCGGCTGCTCTGGTCCGCCGCCGTGTCCTCGCGCCTCGGCGACGCCCTGCGTACGCCGGCACTGGCGCTGCTGGCCGCGACGCTGACCCGCGATCCCCGGGTGATCGCGGCGGTGACCGTGGCCGGGCAGCTCCCGCCGCTGCTGTTCGGCCTGCTCGGCGGCGTGTACGCGGACCGCTGGGACCGCCGCCGCACGATGGCGGCGGTGGACGGGCTGCGCGCCGCCGTGGTGGGCGGGCTGGCGGTCGCGGTCGCCCTCGACCGGGCCGGCGTCGCGGCGCTGGTGGCGACGGCGTTCCTGCTCGCCGCGCTCGGCACCCTGTTCGACGCGGCCGCGTTCGCGATGCTGCCGTCGGTGGTGCCGCCGGCCGCCCTGTCCCACGCCAACGGCCGCCTCCAGGCCGGCACGGCGGTGGCCGGGGGCTTCCTCGGCGCCCCCGCCGCCGGCGTGCTCTTCGCCCTCGCCGCGCCCCTGCCGTTCGCCCTCGACGCCCTCACCTTCGCCGCCGCCGCCCTCCTCACCCTCGGCCTACGCCCGACCCGCCCCCACTCTCCGCGATCTTCGGACAGACCCGCCGACGCACCGCAGAGCGACGACCACAACCGCACGATCGCGGAGAGCGGGCGGGGACGGGGGCGCGGCGGGAGGAAGGGGGCCGTGTGGCGGGAGGTCTTCGAGGGTGTGCGGTGGGTGCGCGGGGATGTGCTGCTGTGGCGGATCACCGTGCTGACCGCCGGGAGCAACCTGGCGATCAGCGGGTTGCTGGCGGTGCTGGTGCTCTACGCGCTCGACGTGCTGCGGGTGCCGCCCGCCGGGTACGGGCTGTTCGCCGCGGCGGCCGTCCTCGGCGGGCTCGCCGGGGGGCTGGGGGCGGGCAGGTTGGCCGCCCGACTCGGCACGGTGCCCGCGCTCCGCGCCGTGCTCGCCGCCCAGGCCGTCGCGCTGACCGGGCTCGCGCTGGCCCGGCACCCGCTGCCCGGCGGGCTGGCGCTGGCCGTCTTCGCGGCCGGCACCACGGTGTGGAACAGCCTCTGGGCCGCGTACGGGCAGGGCCACGTGCCGGCCCACCTGCTCGGCCGGGTGGGTTCCGCCCAGCGGATGGTCGGCCTGCTCACCGCCCCGGTGGGGGCGGCGCTCGCCGGGCTGGCCGGTGCGGCGTACGGGGTCGGGCCGGTGGCGGCGGCGGTGGCCGGGATCTTCGTGCTGGTCACCCTCGCGGCGTGGCGGGTGCTGCGACCGGCCGCGCCGGTGCCGGCCGCCGCCCCGCCCACCACCGCCGCGACAGCAGACCGGCCAGGGCGGCACCCGTCGCGTTGAGCAGCACGTCGTCGACCGAGGAAACCCGGCCGAGGTCGAGCGCGTACTGCAACGACTCGACCAGCACGGAGCCGGCCGCGCCGAGCAGGAACAGCCGCCCGACGCCGGCCAGCGCGGCCAGGCGTACCGGGGCGAAGAAGCCCAGGGCGGCGAAGACCAGCAGGTTGCCGACCACCTGGACCACGGCGGTCGCCGGCGGCCCGGTCAGCAGGTCGACCAGGTCCCGCAGCGGCACCGCGTCGACCTGGCGGGGCGCGTCGCGCGGGGTGAGGATCATCCACACCCAGGGCAGGGTGCCGGCCACCGCGCCCACCTCGGCGACGCTGCGCCGCCACGCCTCCCACGCGGTCGCGGCGTCCCGCCGGCGGCGGGCGAGCACGGCGGTGGCCAGGACCAGCAGGGGCAGCCCGGCGAGCACGGCGAGCAGGACACCGCCCCAGTCCCGCCACACCTGTGCCATCGGCGCAGACTAGCCCGGCCTCCGCTCCTGCGGGTACGGGCCGGAGGGCGCATCGCGATTCGGTGCCGGGACCGCCCAACCTTTTCCGGTCCCCGTGCGTCTGCCAGGTGACACCTCACGCGACGGCCGGCCGGAGGGAGGGCGGATGGGACCGGCGACGACCGACGACGGGCGGGACGGCTACGTCACCTTCGTCGAGTGCCACCAGCACCGGCTGCTGCGCGCGGCCTACCTGGTCTGCGGCAACCGGCACCAGGCCGAGGACCTGCTCCAGGACGCGCTGCTCAAGCTCGCCCTGCGCTGGCCCACCGTGCGGCACGGCGACCCGGCCGCGTACGTGCGGGCCATCCTCTACCGCGACGCCGTCTCCTGGTGGCGGCGCCGCCGACGGGAGTGGCTGAGCGCGTACCCGCCGGAACGGGCGGCGCAGGAGGGCGACGGGGCGCTGCGGCTCGCGCTGCGCGACGCGCTCAACCACCTGCCGCCCCGGCAGCGGGCGGTGCTGGTGCTGCGCTACTTCGAGGACCTCACCGAGGCGGCCACCGCCGAGGCCCTCGGCGTCACCGTCGGCACCGTGAAGAGCCAGTGCCACGCGGCGCTGCGCCGGCTCCGCGAGGTCGCGCCGGAACTGGGCCGCGACGACGGCCTGGCGAGCGGGATGGAGGTGAAGTCGTGAAGGAAGAGGAACTGACCCGACTGCTGACCCTGGCCGCCGAGGACGTCCGGCCGGCACAGCCGGCGACGGCGGGCTGGGAACGGGCCCGGCGGGTCCGGCGTACCCGCCGCGCCGCCGGTGCCGGTGCGCTCGCGGTCGCGCTGCTCGCCGGCGGTACGGCAATCGCACTGCGTCCCGCCGACCCGCCGCCACCGGCCACCAGCGCGACACCGAGCCCGACCCGGCACCCCGCGCCCGTGCAGACGCCGCCGGCCGAGCTGAGCTACCCCGGTGATCCGCTGGGCCGGCTCGGTGACCCGGTCGGCGCGACGCTCTCGGCCAAGCCGGTCCGCCGGGCGCTGGCGCTGCACCAGCCGGTCGACCCGCAGACCGGCACCGAGGGGCGGATCCGGGTGCTCGGCGACGACGGCATCGTCCGCGACCTCGACGTGGTCACCCCGGCCCGGACCCGCGACGCCGAGGGCAACGAGGCGGTGCCGCTGAAGACCGGCAGCCTCTCCCGGGACGGGCGGACGGCCGCCTTCGCCCAGACCGACGAGGTGGTCGTGGTCGACCTGACCACCGCCGCGGTCCGCCGGTTCCCGCTCAAGGGCTACCTGGAGCACGTCCTCTGGTCCGGCGACCGGCTGCTCGTCGGCGACGACGCCACGACGTACGAGGTGGACCCGCGCACGGGCGCCGCCCGGAAGCTGCCGGTGTCGCCCTGGAACGTGGTGACGCCCGACCCGGCCGCCCCCGACCTGCGCGACCCGGCCGACCCCGGTCGGGGCGACCGGCCGAACGTTCTGCTCGAGCTGGGCGGTACGCCGCCGAGCCTGACGCGGATCGAGTGGGGCGACGGCACGCACCCGGGCGGCGGCACGCACCGGGGCAGCGGCCCGGTCGACGTCCGCGCGCTGCCCCCCGGCAACCTGGTCGAGGAGTTCTACGGGCGCGGCTGGCAGCGCGGCGACCTGGTGGCCCGGGCCGGCTGGATCACCACCGGCAACACGGGTTCGCTGGAGGGGGTCGCGGTGCTGAACGCCCGGACCGGGGTGGTGACCCACCTGCTCGTCCTGGGCCGGGACCGTTGGAAGGGCTGCTGCGAGGTGCTCGGCTGGGACCGCGACGGCGCGGTGCTGCTCCGGCACAACCCCGGCGGGTTGCTGCGCTGGCGGCCGGACACCGTCGAGGTCACCGGCGTGACGCGGAACCTGTACGGCGCGGTCTCCCTCGCCGCCGGCTGAGCGCGCCGGACCGGCCGGCGCGTCAGCTCGGCAGGCCGCCGGGCTGGTCGCCCTTCACGACGGGGGCCCGGACCAGGTTGCCCCACTCGGTCCACGAGCCGTCGTAGTTGCGCACCTGCGGGTAGCCCAGCAGGTGCCGCAGCACGAACCAGGTGTGGCTCGACCGCTCGCCGATCCGGCAGTAGGCCACGATGTCGTCGTCCGGGGCGAGCCCGAGCTGGTCGGCGTAGATCGCCCGCAGCTCGTCGGGCGACTTGAACGTGCCGTCGTCGTTCGCGGCGGACTTCCACGGCTTGTTCACCGCGCCCGGGATGTGCCCGCCGCGCAGCGCGCCCTCCTGCGGGTAGTCCGGCATGTGCAGCATCTCGCCGGTGTACTCCCCCGGCGACCGGACGTCGACCAGCGGGCGACCCGCCGCGACGTGCGCCATCACCTGCTCCCGGTACGCCCGCAGCGGCGCGTCGTTGCGCTGCGGCACCGGGTAGTCGGCGCGCGGCCGGGACGGCTTGTCCCGGGTCAGCTCCCGGCCCTCGGCGACCCACTTCTGCCGCCCGCCGTCGAGCAGCCGCACGTCCGGGTGGCCGAAGAGCGAGAACACCCAGAGGGCGTACGCGGCCCACCAGTTGAAGTTGTCGCCGTAGAAGACGACCGTGTCGTCCCGGCCGATGCCCTTGGCGGCGCAGAGCTCGGCGAAACTCCTCGCGTCGAGGTAGTCCCGGGTCACCTGGTCGTTCAGCTCGGTGTGCCAGTCCACCTTGACGGCGCCCGGGATGTGGCCGGTGTCGTAGAGCAGCACGTCCTCGTCGCACTCGATGACGACGAGGCCCTCGTCGCCCAGGTGGTCGGCGAGCCACCGGGTGGTGACGAGCCGCCGCGGGTCCGCGTACGACTGGAGTCGGGGATCGGGATCGCTCGGCACAGGCATGATCCCCAAGGTACGCCGGATCGCGGGCCTGCGGCCCGCCATCGGCAACCGGGTCGCCGGAGGCGGGTGCGGGCAGCGATGCGGGGTGCGGTCAGGCGCGGCGGTGGGCGATCCGACCGGCGACCACGGTCACCAGGCAGGCGCCGTCGGCGTCGAACACGGCCAGGTCCGCGCGACCGCCCGGCACCAGGGCCGGGGGCACGGCGGCGGGCAGCACCCGCAGGTCGCCCCGGTCCATGGCGGCCCGCAGCGCGGGATCGGCCACCTGTCGTGCCAGCACCGCGGTCACTCCCCGACGCAGCAGCGCGTGCACCCGCTCGCGCGGGGTGTCGGCGGCCGGCAGCGGGGCGTCGTGCAGCAGCCCCGGCCCGAGCGTGCCCGGCCAGCGGCGGACCCGGGCCCCGGCGTACGTCCCGGTCAGCTCGGCCAGCGGCCCGACCGCGACGATCCGGTCGTCCCGGACCGCGACGGCGGACCCGGCGGTCGGCGGGGCGTCGGGAGCGGTCCGCAGCAGCGGCGCGGTGTGCAGGGTGAGCACGGCTCAGTCCGTGACCGGGCCGAGCGACGGCCGCTTCGCGGTCACCGTGTCGCCGGACGAGCGGCCGGTGAGCCGGCGCTTGATCCACGGCGCCAGGTGCTGCCCGGCCCAGCGCAGGTCGGCGGCCCGGGCGGCCAGCCAGGGCGTCGGCGCCGGGTGCGGCGGCACCATCAGCCACTCCTCGTCGCAGCCCACGCCAAGCGCGGTCAGCACCTGCCCGGCCACCCGCCGGTGCCCGGCCGCCGAGAGGTGCAGCCGGTCGGTGCTCCACAGCATCGGGTTCAGGTAGGTGTCGTCGGCGTACAGATCGACCAGGATCGCGCCGTGCCGCTCGGCCGTCTCGCCGACGGCCCGGTTGAGCAGCTGCACCCGGGGCGCGACGAGCCGCTGACCGGGCAGCCGGGCCATCACGTCGGCGAACCGGAAGAGGACCACGTCGGCGCCGCCGGAGCGCAGGCCCCGCACCACGTCGTCGAAGCGGGCCACCAGCGCGTCCGGGTCGAAGGTGCGGCGCAGCACGTCGTTGCCGCCGGCGGCGAAGCTGATCAGGTCGGGCTTCATCGCGAGCGCCGCCGGCACCTGCTCGGCCACCACGTTCGGGAAGAGCCGGCCCCGGATGGCCAGGTTCGCGTACCGGAAGTCGGGGCCGGCCTCGGCGGCGAGCCGGGTGGCCACGAGGTCCGCCCAGCCCCGGTACGTGCCGTCCGGGTACGCGTCGTCCATGCCCTCGGTGAAGCTGTCTCCCACCGCCACGAAGCTGCGCCAGCGCACTGGTGACCCTCCGAACCTCCGGCGAACCGTAGCGCCGGACAGTCTGTCACCGCTTCCGCCGCGACCGGGGCCGCCTGCCCGACAAACGTGGCGGAGGTCATCGACGGCGTCAGGACGGTGGCGCCCGCTCGACCAGGGGCCGACGGTAGGGGCCCCGCAGCATGCGGAACGGCCGGCGAGCTGGCAAATCCGATCGCCCGTCCAGCACCCCCGCCGTACGCTGCGCCAATGCTGCTACGCATGTCGACCCTGCTGCTCCGGACCCTGCGCGAGGACCCGGCCGACGCGGAGGTGCCGAGCCACCGGCTCCTGCTGCGGGCCGGCTACATCCGGCGCGCCGCACCGGGCGGCTACACGTGGCTGCCGCTGGGCAAGCTGGTGCTGGACCGGGTCACCGAGGTGGTCCGGCAGGAGATGACGGCGATCGGCGACCAGGAGGTGCACTTCCCGGCGCTGCTGCCGGCGGAGCCGTACCGCACGAGCGGCCGGTGGACGGAGTACGGCGACGACATCTTCACCTTCGCCGACCGGCGCGGCGCCGAGCACCTGCTCGCGCCCACCCACGAGGAGCTGGCCGCGCTGCTGGTCAAGGACCTGTTCACCTCGTACCGGGACTTCCCGGTGACGCTCTTCCAGGTCCAGACGAAGTTCCGGGACGAGGCCCGGCCCCGGGCCGGCCTGCTGCGCGGGCGCGAGTTCCTGATGAAGGACGCCTACTCGTTCGACCTCGACGACGCGGGGCTGGCGGCGGCGTACGACCGGCACCGGGGCGCGTACCGGCGGATCTTCGACCGGCTCGGGCTGGAGCACACGATCGTGCGGGCGACGTCGGGGGCGATGGGCGGCTCGGCGTCGGAGGAGTTCCTGGCGGCGACGCCGGTCGGCGAGGACACCTTCGTCGGCTGCACCGCCTGCGACTACGCCGCGAACACCGAGGCGGTGACCACGCCCGCCCCGCCCGCCGGCGACCCGGACGCGCAGCCGGCGGCCCAGGTGCACGACACCCCCGAGACCCCGACCATCGCCAGCCTCGTCGAGTTGGCCAACGCCCGCCGGCTGGGCGGCCGGGACGACTGGACCGCCGCGGACACCCTGAAGAACGTGGTGCTCCGCCTGCGCCGACCCGGCGCGGAGGAGGCCGAGCTGCTGGTGGTGGGGCTGCCCGGCGACCGCGAGGTGGACCTGAAGCGGCTCGGCGCGGCGGTCGCACCGGCCACCGTGGACGTCTTCGACGGCTGGGACGCCCACCCCGAGCTGGTCCGCGGCTACATCGGCCCGCAGGTGATGGCGAAGCTCGGCATCCGCTACCTGGTCGACCCGCGGGTGGTGCCGGGCACCGCCTGGCTGACCGGCGCGAACGAGCCGGGCCGGCACGCGACCGGGGTGGTCTGCGGCCGGGACTTCGTCCCGGACGGCACGATCGAGGCGGCCGAGGTGCGGGCCGGCGACCCCTGCCCGGCCTGCGGCACCGGTGAGCTGACCATGCGGCGGGGCATCGAGATCGGGCACATCTTCCAGCTCGGCCGCCGCTACACCGACGTCTTCGCCGTCGACGTGCTCGGCCCGGCCGGCAAGCCTGTCCGGCCGACCATGGGCTGCTACGGCATCGGGGTGTCCCGGGCGGTGGCCGCGATCGCCGAGCAGCACCACGACGAGCGGGGGCTGATCTGGCCGGCGGCGGTCGCGCCGTGCGACGTACACCTGGTCGCCGCCGGGAAGGGACCGCAGCTGGAGGCGGCGCTGGAGCTCGGCGGGCGGCTCGCCGCCGCCGGCCTGCGGGTGCTGGTCGACGACCGGACGCACGTCTCGGCCGGGGTGAAGTTCACCGACGCCGAGCTGGTTGGCATCCCCCGCGCCGTCGTGGTCGGCCGCCGCCTCGCCGAGGGGTACGTCGAGCTACGCGACCGGGCCTCCGGCGAGCGCGTCGAACTGCCGGTGGACGGGCTGGCGGAGCGACTCGTCGCGGAGGTGCACCGGGAGCGTGGCGACGTGTAGCGGGCGCGCCACGGGGTACCGCAGTCGGATCGGCCGGATGTGTTCTCTGGAGGCTCTCATGACCGGTTACCGGGTCAGCGACGTGATGACGAAGCAGGTCATCTACCTGCCCGCCGAGACCACCCTGGACGAGGCGGCCCGGGTGATGAAGGAGGCGGACATCGGCGACGTGGTGGTCACCGACGGTGCCACCCTCGCCGGCATGCTCACCGACCGGGACATCGTGGTGCGGGCGGTGGCCGAACGCAGCGATCCGGCCGCCACCACGATCGGCTCGATCATCACCCGGGAGGTGGTGATGATCGAGCAGCACTCGACCGCGGCCGAGGCGGCGGCCCTGATGCGGGAGCGGGGCATCCGGCGGGTGCTGGTCTGCGACGCCGATCGCAAGCTGGTCGGCATCGTCTCCCTCGGCGACCTCGCGATGCAGCTCGATCCCCAATCGGCGCTGAGCGAGATCAGCGAGCAGGCCCCGACCGTGTGAGGCGCGAGGAGGGACCCTTCCGCACGCCGCCGGTAGCGGAGAGGGTCCTTCCGCTACCGGCGGTAGCCTCGAAGGCATGTCTTCCATGCCGGCCCGGCTGTCCGAGATCGTCGACGAGTTCGCCACCGCGCCCCGCGACGTGGTGCTGGAGATGCTGCTGGAGTACGCCGACGTCGTCCCGCCGCTGCCCGCCGGCTCCACCGACCGGGAGGGCATGGAGCAGGTGCCGGAGTGCCAGACGGCGTTCTTCCTGCGCGCCCGGGTGACGCCGGAGAAGATCGTCGAGACCCTCTTCGACTGCCCGCCCGAGGCGCCCACCACGCGGGCGTTCGCCGGCATCCTCGCCGAGGGGCTGGCCGGGGCGAGCCCGGACGAGGTGCTCGCCGTCCCCGACGACCTCTACCAGCGGATGGGGCTGGCGCAGGCGATCAGCCCGCTGCGGGTGCGCGGCGGCACGGCGATCCTGGCCCGGCTGAAGCGGCAGGTCCGGGAACAGATCGGCTGACCAGGGGGTTGTCAACCGGCATGGAGATCGAGATCTACGCCGACGTGGTCTGCCCCTGGTGCTACATCGGCAAGCGTCGGCTGGAGCAGGCCCTGGAGTCGTACGACGGCGAGGTGACCGTCCGCTACCGGCCGTACCAGCTCGACCCGTCGCCGGTGACCGAGCCGCGCCCGCTGGTGGAGGCGATGGCCGCCAAGTTCGGCGGGCAGGACCGCGCCCGGCAGATGTTCGGGCACGTCACCGAGGTGGCGGCGGGCGCCGGGCTGAAGCTCGACTTCGACCGCGCCGTCGCGGCGAACACCTTCGACGCGCACCGGCTGGTCTCCTGGGCCACCGACCGCGGCCGTGCCGCCGAGACGGTCGACGCGCTCTACCGCGCCCACTTCACCGACGGGGTCGACGTCGGCTCCCGGGACGCGCTCGCCGCGCTCGCGGGCGAGGTCGGCCTGGACGCGGCGGAGGCGCGCCGCTTCCTCGACTCCGACGAGCGGGTGGCCGACGTCTCCGCCGAGCTGGCCGCCGCCCGCCAGATCGGGGTGACCAGTGTGCCGACCTTCGTCCTGGCCGGCATGTACGCGGTCACCGGCGCCCAGGAACCGGAGACGCTGCTCGCCGCGCTGGCCGAGGTGGAGCGCCGCGAGTCCGCCGGCTGAACCGACCCGCCCGACCGGACGCCGATGTTTCACGTGCAACGGTATCGACGTCGGTCAGCGACTAGGCCGGTCTGGCCAGGTCCTCCACCACGCGGGCGCCGGGCAGCGCGCCGAGCGCCGGCCCCGGCAGCGCGATCTTGCTGTGCCGTACGCCGGACCCGATGATCACGTGCGGCGTGGCGACCACCCGGGAGTCGACCAGGATCGGCCACTGCTCCGGCAGGCCGATCGGGGTGATGCCGCCGTACTCCATGCCGGTCAGCTCCACCGCGTCGGCCATCGGCGCGAAACTGGCCTTGCGGACGTCGAGCGCCCGGCGGGCCACCCCGTTCACGTCGGCGCGGGTGGTGGCGAGCACGACGCAGGCCGCGTAGCGGACGACCCCCTCGCGCTTGCCGGCCACCACCACGCAGTTGGCCGACACGTCCAACCCCACCTCGTAGGCGGCGCAGAAGGCGGCGGTGTCGGCCAGCTCGGCGTCGATCGGCGCCACCAGCACGTCGTCGACGTCCACCGGAGCGTCCGCGGGCCACTGCCCGATGGCGGCGGCGACCGGCGGGGCGAGCAGGTCGAGCCGGGTGCGGGCGGGTTCGGTCTTCAGCGTCCCCATCACGCCTGCGATCCTCGCACCGCTCCGCCCGCCCCGCCCACCGGAGCCCGGCCCCGTCCCGGGAACCGGTCACCCAACCCGGGGACTGCCCGCCCGGCGAGCGCTCACCGGGCGGTCGGACGTCGGTCAGCTGCCGGTGAGAAAGCCGTTCTCGCGGAGCAGCGTCCGGTCCCGCGCGGCGGCCAACTCCTCCGCCCGCTCGGCCTGGATCCGGCGCACCTCCATCTCCTCCAGGGCGTGGCGGATGGCGAGTCGGATGACGCCGTACAGGAAGACGAACCCGGCGACGTAGAGGATGACGGTGGCGACCATGGCGAACATGGCGTCACGGTAGGCCGGACGTGAACGCGCAGGCCGTTCATCTTGCGCCGGTTCCCCCGTACGTGTCGGCCAGGTGGTCGGCCCAGGTCCGGGCACCCGTCGGGGTCGCCTCGGTGACCAGGCCGCCGGAGCGCAGGGCGCGGCCGAGCCTCCCCGGGATCCGCACCGGCAGCAGCGGGCGGCGGGACCGCCGGGCGGCGTTCCAGGCCCGGACCGCCTCGTCGAAGCGGATCACCTCCGGCCCGCCGTACTCCTCGACGCCGTGCAGCGGACCGGCCGTGAGCCGCTGGACCAGCCGGCCCGCGACCTCGCCGGGGTCGACCGGCTGGGCGAGCACCGCCGGGTCGCCGATCACCGGGCCGAGCCGGCTCGCGCCGCGCAGCATGCCGTCGAGGAACTCGGGGAACTGGGTGGCCCGCAGCACCGTCCAGGGCACCGGCCCGGCCGCCACGACCTGCTCGGCGGCGAGCTTGTGCCGGTAGTAGGGGATCGGGACCCGGTCCACCCCGACGATCGAGACGTAGCCGAGGTGCCGTACGCCCGCCCGACCGGCGGCGACGACCAGCCGGCGGGTGCCGAGCACGTCGACCCGGTGGGTCTGCCGCCCCCGGTTCGGCGACGAGGCCAGGTGCAGCACGGCGTCCACGCCGGCCACCGCCTCGGGCAGCCCTTCCCCGGTGGCCAGGTCGACCACCACCCACTCCGCCGACGGATCGGTACGCGGCCGCCGGCTCGTCGCCCGCACGCTCCAGCCCTCGTCGCGCAGCCGCGGCAGCACCACCCGCCCGAGCCGACCGCCCGCCCCGGTGACCAGCACCCGCATGGTTTCCCCCTTCTCCGGCGTCCCGCGCCCGCCGCGCGGCCACGGTGCTGACGGCGCCGCCCCGACGGGCGTGACCGGCTGTGCGCCGGCTCACCAGAGCAGATCGGCCACCGTCACGGTGTGACCGGCCGTGCCCCGCTCACCGGAGCAGGTCGGCCGCCGTCATCAGCACGAAGAACCCGATCACGATCTCGCTGACCACCCAGGAGTGCTGCCGGGCCCAGTCCCGGATCCGGGGCAGCACCGTCGCGGCCCGGTGCCCGAGCAGCAGCAGCGCCAGCAGCGGCAGGGCCAGCAGCGCGAGGGTGAGCAGGACGAACGGCAGCAGGTGCCACCAGGGCAGGTCGTGCCGGGCGGCGCTCGCCCCCACGGTGACCATCGTGAGGTCGTCCGACGGCATGGCCAGGAAGAGCAGCACGCCGAGCCGCAGCGCGTAGCCGGGGCCGGCCCGCTGGAGCCCGCCCATCCACTTCGGCGTGCCCGCGGTGTGCCGGCGCAGGAAGACGACCACCGCCAGGACGACCAGCAGCGCCAGCACCACCACGTCGATCCGGCTCTCGACCGCGCGACGCCCGCCCCCACCGGCCCCGACGTTGACCTTCACGGCCCGGGTGACCAGCCAGCTCGCCGTCACCCCGCCCGACACCACGAGCCCCGCGCCGGCCAGGTAGCCCAGCGAGGCGGCACGCGGCCGGTCGGCCGAGGCGAGGAAGACCGCCGCGACCAGCTGGGTCCCGGCGACCATCACCACGGCCATCGGCAGGACGGTCAGGAAGTTCATCGCCCGCCCATCCTCCCGGCCGCGCCGTCCGTCCCGGGCCGATACGCCACATCCCCGGAGCCGGCAGGGGGCGGACGGCGGCAAACCCGGGCCAGCACATCCCACCGCGCATCGGCCGAACCCGGTTCAGCCGGACGCGCGCACTCCGGACGTCCCGGGCACCACCCGGCCGGCGAGCAGGACGCCCACCAGGGCCAGTCCGCTCGCCACCGCGAGCGTGCCGGCGTAGCTGCCCGGTCCCGGGGCCGCGCCGGCGGCGAGCACCGCGCCGGTGAGCGCCAGCACGGTCGCCGCGAAGAGCGAGTCGCCCAGTTGCAGGGACGAGCTGTTGCGGCCCTGCTCGCCGGGGGCGGACAGCTCCAGGGTGAGCACCGACAGCGAGGGGTAGAGCAGGCCCATGCCGAGCCCCGCGCCGGCCCAGCCGAGCACTCCGACCCACACCGGCACGGCCGGCGCGACGGCAACCGTCACCACGGCGATGCCGGCCGTGATGCAGGCCAGCCCCGCTCTCGGCAGGGTGGCCCGGGAGCGCGGCGCGGGCATCCGCCCCTGCACCCAGGAGCCCACCGACCAGGCGAGCGCGCCGGTGGTGAGGACCAGGCCGGCCGCCGTCGGCGACAGCCCACGCTCCCGGGAGAGCATCAGCGGGATCACCACCTCGGCGCCGACGAACGCCGCCGAGGCCAGCCCACGCAGCCCGATCACCGTCGGCAGGCCGCGGCCGGCCCGCAGGAACCCGGCCGGCAGCAGCCGCGGCGCGCAGACCAGCAGACCGACCAGCGCCAGGGCCACCAGGCCGGCGGCGGTGGCGCCGCGCTGCTGGCCCCCGATGTGCAGCAGCGCGGCGCTCACCCCCGCCCCGCAGGCCCAGCCGATCCGGGCCGCCGCGCCGGCCGGCGGTCCCGTCGTCGTCGTGGCCGCGCCGATCGCGCGCAGCCCGGGGTGGATCAGCAGCACCGCCGGCACCGCCACCACCGGCACCGCCAGGAAGACCCACCGCCAGCCGAGGTACTCCACGATCAGCCCGGCCAGCGCCGGCCCGACCAGCGACGGTACGACCCACGCGGCGGCGAACGCCGCGAAGATCCGCCGGTGCAGCGTCTCCGGGTACGCCTGCCCGACGATGACGTAGAGCGCCACCGAGAGCAGGCCGGAACCGAAGCCCTGCACGATCCGGCCGGCCACCAGGGCGCCCATGGCCGTGGCACTGCCGGCGACGACCAGCCCCACCACGAACCAGACGAGCCCGTGCCACATCGGCGCCCTGGGGCCCCGGGCGTCGCACCAGATGCCGGAGGCCACCATCGCGAGCACGCCGGCCGCGAAGGGGCCCCCGAAGGCGATCCCGTAGAGGGCCAGCCCGTCGAGGCTGCGGGCGACGGTCGGCATCGCGGTGCCCACCGCGAGCGCCTCGAACGCGAGCAGCGAGACCAGCGCGACGCTGCCGACCGTCATCGCCCGCAGCCGGGGCGCGAAGAGGCCGGCCGCGGGCGGAGCCGGGACGGGCGGAGCCGCCGTGTCGGTCACCGCCGGCCTCGCGGGCGGGGCAGCCGGAGCGGCCGGTGGCGGGCGCGGACCCGGGGATCCGTCGAGCCCGCCTCGGAACGGAGCGGTTCGTTCAGCATGGGATCAGCCTCGGACCTCAACCCGTATTGAGGTCAAGGGTGACCCGGCTCTCAGGCCGTCTCCAGCGCCTCCCCGAGCCCCTTCGCCAGCCCGGACAGGTGCTGGTCGGCCAGCAGGTGGCCGGCGGTGATCACCAGCGCGAGCGGCCACTCGATGACCTGGAGCGCGGCGAGCACCCCGAGGCCCGCGTAGTAGGCGAGCTTGTCCGGCGGCGGGACGGCGACCTCCCCCAGCCCCGGGATCTCCACCCGCCGGGTGAACGCCCGGATCGTCTCGTGCGCCCCGCTGAGCGGTCGCGTCAGTGTGCTCATCCCGGCCTCCCCGATGACGGTGACAGTGGATCCGGGATTCCACCGGCACAGCCGTCCATGCACCGCCGTGGGGGCAGAAAATTCCCCTGCTCGGAGGGCATAACGGACGGCCCGCCGGGAAGCCAGGGCGCCGGAGCGGAGGCGTGGGAGGCGAGATGGCGTACGGCGGGAACAGCAGCAGCGGGGGGCCTGGCCGGCGCCTGTCCGGTCGTACGCCTCGATGACCCCGCTGGGCCGCGCCGCCGGCCGGCTCCTGCCGTCCGTCGCCGTGCCGCAGGTCGTCGGCGAGGCGTCCCGGACCGTCGGCGCCGCCGCCACCCGGCTGGCCCGCGTGGCCGGGCTGACCAAGCGTCGGGTCTGGTCCCGGCCCGGGCGGCACCACATCGAGGTGCACGGCGTCTGCCAGGACGGCGGCGACACCCTCGCCCGGCAGGTCGAGGCGGCGCTGGAGCGGATGCCGGGGGTGGAATGGGCCCGGGTCAACGCCCCGTCGGGCCGGGTGGTCGTGGCCGTCGGTACGCCGGAGCCGAGCCTGCGCGACCTCGTCGCGACCGTCGCCCGCGCGGAACGCACCTGCCCGCACGAGCCGGACCCGGAGATCCCGCCGCCGCACCCTCCCGAGGAGGGGCCGCGCACGCCGCGCACCCTCGGCGGGCTGGCCTCCGACGCCCTCGGCCTGACCATCTCCGCCGCCACGAGGATCCTGCCGTTCACGCCGGTGCCCGGAGAGGTCGCCGGGCTGCTCGGCGCGGTCGACCTGCACCCGAGGCTGCACGCGCTGGCCGACCGGGGCCTGCGCGCCGATCCGCGCGCCGACCTGCTGTTCCCGCTGGCCGAGGCGGTCGTGCAGGGCCTGACCGGCGGCTGGACCGGGATCGTGCTCGACGGCGCGCAGCGGGTGGTGCAGTGGGGTGAGGCGCGGGCCCAGCTCCGGGCCTGGGCGCAGGCGGAGCCACGGCTGACCGGGGACCCGGAGCGGGCCGTCGCCCGGACGCCGAAAATCGAGCGTCCCCGCCCGAAGCCGGACGGCCCGGCCGAGAAGTACGTCGTCCGGATGCTCACCGCCGGCGCCGCCGCCGCGGTCGCCGCCACGCCGGTGGTGGGCCGGAAGCGGGCCGCCGCGCTGGGGCTCTCCGCGCTGCCGAAGGCTCCCGGCAGCGGCCGCGAGGGCTACGCCGCGCAGCTCGGCCGGATCCTCGCCCGGCGCGGGGTGATCGCGATGGACCGCAGCGTGCTGCGCGAGCTCGACCGGATCGACACGCTGGTGCTGGACGCGGCGGTGCTCGGCTCCGACCGGGGCGTGCTGGCGGACCTGGCGCCACTGGACGGGGCGGACGTCGGACAGGTGGCGACACGCGCGTTCACGCTGTTCGACCCGGCCGCACCGTGGGAGCTGCGGCGCGCCGACGGCTGGCGGCTCGGGCCGCTGGACGCGCTGGACGTCGGGGACCCGGGTGACACCGCCGACAGCCGCCGGCTGCGCGAGGGCGGCGGGTCCCTGCTCGGCCTGGCCGACGGCGACACCCTCGCCGCCGTGCTGCGGGTCGACCCGGAGCCCGCGCCGGGCGTGGACGTCCTGCCCACCGCCGCCCGCCAGGCCGGCCTGCGGGTGGTCGTGGCCGGCGACGACGACCAGCGGTACGGCTTCGCCGACGCCCACCTGCCCGGCGGCGACCGGTTGGCCGAGTCGGTGCGGACGCTGCAGTTCGCCGGGGCGGTGGTGATGGTGGCCTCCGGCGACCGGGCCGCGCTCGGCGTCGCCGACTGCGGCCTGGGGATCTCCGCCCCGGAGGACCTGCCGCCCTGGGGCGCGCACCTGCTGGTCGGCACCGACCTGCGGGTGGTGGCGCTGCTGATCGAGGCGACCGGGGTGGCCCGCCGGATGACCCGGCAGAACCTCGGCCTGGCCCTGGCCGGCACGGGCCTCGGCGCGCTGGGGGCGTTCACCGCCGCACCCGAGCAGCTGCCCGGCCGCACCCTCGCCGCCGTGAACGGCGCGGCCGCGCTGGCCTTCGCGCACGGCGTCGTACGGGCGCGCCGCCTGCCCGACCGGGCGGACACCCCGGCGCCGGCGGTCACCGCCTGGCACCTGATGCCGTCCTCGGCCGTCCTCGACCAGCTCGGCACCGTGCCGGGCGGGCTGGCCACGGCCGAGGCCGAGCGCCGCCGGAGCGGCGGGACCGGGCAGCCCGCCGGGCCGACCGGGCTGCTGCGCGCCTTCGTCGACGAGCTGGCCAACCCGCTGACGCCGGTGCTCGCCGCCGGGGCGGTGCTCTCCGCCACCTTCGGCTCGCTGGTCGACGCCGCCCTGGTCGGCGGGGTGGTCGGCGGGTCCGCGCTGCTCGGCGCGGTGCACCAGCGCAACACCGAGCGGTCGCTGGCCGAGCTGCTGTCCCGCTCGGCGGTGACGGCCCGGGTGCGCCGGGACGGCGCGGAGCGGGTGCTGCCCGCCGAGGACCTGGTGCCGGGGGACGTCATCCTCCTCGAATCGGGGGACGCCGTCCCGGCCGACTGCCGGGTGCTGGAGTCGGCCGGCCTGGAGACCGACGAGTCCTCGCTCACCGGCGAGTCGCTGCCGGTCGGCAAGACCGACCAGCCGGTCGTCGCCGCGGCGGTCGCCGACCGGCGGTCGATGCTCTACGAGGGCACCACCGTCGCCGCCGGCCACGGCATGGCGGTGGTGGTGGCGACGGGCGCGGACACCGAGGCCGGGCGGAGCCTGGCGATGGCCCGGCAGGCCCCTCCGGCGAGCGGCGTGGAGGCCCGGCTGGGCAGGCTGACCCGGGCGGCGATCCCGCTGGCCGCCAGCTCGGCGGTGGCGGTGGCCGGCGCGGGTCTGCTGCGCGGCGTGCCGCTGGCGGAGACCGCCGCGACCGCCGCGAACCTGGCCGTCGCCTCCGTGCCGGAGGGGCTGCCGTTCCTGGTCAGCGCCGCCCAGTTGGCCGCCGCGCGGCGGCTGGCGGAGCACGGCGCGCTGGTCCGCAACCCACGCACCATCGAGGCGCTCGGCCGGGTGGACGTCCTCTGCTTCGACAAGACCGGCACGCTCACCGAGGGGCAGCTGATGCTCGCCGGGGTCGGCGACGACAGCCGGTACGCCCCGGTCGACCGACTCGACGACGGTCAGCGCGCCACCCTCGCCGCCGCCCTGCGGGCCACCCCGGCCGCCGCCGACCCGCACGAGCTGGCCCAGCAGACCGACCGCGCCGTCCGATACGGTGCCCAGGCGGCGGGGGTGGTCGAGCAGACCGGCGCGGACGGGTGGGAGGCGGTCGGCGGCCTGCCGTTCGAGCCGTCCCGTGGCTACCACGCCACGGTGGGACGCAGCGGCGGCCTGCTGCTGCTCAGCGTGAAGGGGGCACCGGAGTCAGTGCTGCCCCGATGCTCCGCCTGGCGTACGCCGGGGGGACGCGACGAGCCGCTCGACGACAGGGGGCGCGACGGGCTGCACGCGACGCTCGCCGACCGGGCCGGGGCGGGGCACCGGATCCTCGCCGTGGCCGAGTGCCGGGTCTCGTCGCCCGGCGTCACCGACGAGCAGGTGCGCGACCTGACCTTCCTCGGCTACCTGGCCCTCGCCGACGGGGTGCGGGAGAGCGCCGCCCCGGCCGTACGCCGGATCCGCCAGGCCGGCGTGCACACCATCATGATCACCGGAGACCACCCGGCGACCGCCGAGGCGATCGCGGCCACCATCAGCGACCACGACGACCAGCGGGTGGTCACCGCGACGGAACTCGACCAGCTCGACGACGAGGCCCTCGCGGCGCGGCTGGCCGCCACGGACGTGGTGGCCCGGTGCACCCCCGCGCACAAGGTGCGCATCATCCAGGCGTTGCAGAAGTGCGGGCGTACGGTCGCGATGACCGGGGACGGCGCCAACGACGCGCCGGCGATCCGGCTGGCCGACGTGGGAATCGCGCTCGGCCAGCGGGGCACCCCGGCGGCCCGCGCGGCCGCCGACCTGGTGGTCACCGACGACCGGTTGGAGACCATCATCGCCACCCTGGTCGAGGGCCGGGCGATGTGGTCGTCGGTACGCCACGCGCTCAGCATCCTGGTCGGCGGCAACCTCGGCGAGATCGCGTTCAGCGTGCTCACCGCCGCCGCCACCGGCCGGTCGGCGCTCACCGGGCGGCAGCTCCTCCTGGTCAACCTGCTCACCGACCTCGCTCCGGCGCTGGCGATCGCGATCCGGCCCCCGGCCGCGGACCGCACCGACGGGCTGCTGCGGGAGGGCCCGGACACCTCCCTCGGCGAGACGATGACCCGGGAGATCGGCCTGCGCGCGGCCGCCACCACGTTGGGCGCCACCGCCGGCTGGACGCTGGCCCGCTACACCGGGCGGCCCCGCCGGGCGGGCACGGTCGCGCTGGTGTCGCTGGTCGGCACCCAGCTCGGGCAGACCGTGCTGGCCGGCGGCACCAGCCCGGCGGTGCTCGCCTCCACCGCCGTGTCGCTCGGGGCGCTGGCGGCGGTCGTGCAGACGCCCGGGGTCAGCCAGTTCTTCGGCTGCACGCCGCTCGGCCCGGTCGGCTGGACCATCGCCACGGGCTCGGCGCTCGGCGCGACCTTCGCCAACGGCGCGCTCACCCGCCTGGTGGAACGCCTGCCGCAGTCCGGCCCGCACGGCTCCGGACAGCCCGACGCCGACGGAGCGGGACAGCCCGACGCCGACGGAGCGGGACGGCCCGACGCCGACCGGTGAGCCCGGTGACCGTCACCGATTCGCATGTCCGCCCCGATGACGGGTACGGCGATCAGTGGGGGTGGGCAGGTTGACGACGCAGCCGGAGGTCACGTTCATCGGCACCGCCACCACGGTGCTGCGCATCGGCGGGTTCACCCTGCTGACCGACCCGAACTTCCTGCACCGGGGGCAACGCGCGTACCTGGGCAAGGGGCTCTGGTCGCGCCGGCGCACCGACCCGGCGCTGCGGATCGCCCAGCTGCCGTCGCTGGACGCGGTGGTCCTGTCCCACCTGCACGGCGACCACTTCGACCGGATGGCCCGCCGGCACCTCGACCGGGAACTGCCGATCGTCACCACCCCCGAGGCCGAGCGGAAGCTGCGCCGCTGGGGATTCCGGGCCGCCGAGGGCATGCCCACCTGGCGCTCGTGGGAGCTGCGCCGCGGTGGCGAGACGCTGCGGCTGACCTCGATGCCGGAACAGCACGGGCCGGGCGCGCTGGACCTGCTGCTGCCCGACGTGATGGGCACGCTGGTCGACCTGGAGCGTGACGGCAACCGCGAGTTCCGCCTCTACGTCACGGGCGACACCCTCAACCGACCGATGCTGGCCGAGATCCCCGAGCGGTATCCGGACATCGACGCCATGCTGATCCACCTCGGCGGCACGCGGATCGCCGGCGTCCTGCTCACCATGGACGCCCGGCAGGGCGCGGACCTCGTCGAGCTGGTCCGGCCGAAGCTCACCGTGCCGATCCACTACGACGACTACCGGGTGTTCCGCTCACCCCTGGGCCACTTCGTGGCGGAGGCCCGCCGGCGGGGCCTGGCCGGCTGCGTCCGCACCATCGCCCGCGGCGAGACCGTCCCGCTCACCCCGCCAACCTGACCCCTGCTGCCGGGCCGAGGGCGTGGGGCGACCGCCGCCGAGGTTCCGACGTTCTCCGCGTACGCCGGTCGCCGCCTCCCGGCCGGGGCCGGAAAGCGGCGACCGGTCGTGCCGTGCGGTCAACCGCGCTCGGAGATGGCCTCGATGAGGTCACCCACGGGACGCTCGGGCAGGGAGCGGGCCACGTCGGCGACGGCCACGATGCCGACGAGGTCGTGCCCGTCGATCACCGGCAGCCGGCGCACCTTGTGCTGGCTCATGGTCCGCAGGATCTCTGTCGCGTCGTCGTCGGCACCGATGGTCACGGCCTCGCCCTGGGCCAGCTCACCGGCGGTGACGCTGCCCGGATCGCGGCCCTCGGCGAGCACCTTGACCACGATGTCGCGGTCGGTCAGCATCCCCTTGAGCCGGTTGTCGTCCCCGCAGATCGGCAGCGAGCCCACGCCCAGCTGGGCCATCTGCTTGGCAGCCGTCCTGAGGTCGTCCTGCTCACGGATGCAGGTCACGTCGTCCGTCATGATCTCGCGTGCGGTCGGCATTGGCATGACACCTCACTTCCGGGGGGGTTGTTGCCGTTTCTCCTACCCCCGCCGCCCCGGCCCATGCACCGGGCCGGGTTCGCGCGGACCACCCGCCCGCGAGGCGTCGAGCCCCGCCGACCCCGGCCGGGCGTCAGTCCGCCGGCTGCCAGGTGGCGGCGGCGCGGCGCAGCCGGTCGTTGATCGCGCGGCCGACGCCGACCTCCGGAACCGGCTCGACCACGATCTCGCCGACCCCGGTGGCGTCCAGTTCGTGCAGCGCGTCGAACAGCCGCGCGGCGGCCTCGGTCAGGTCACCGGCGGCGGAGAGCACCTCGACCGCCGCCCAGTCGCCCGCCGGCGGCTCACGGAAGGCCAGGAAGCCGCGCCGGACCCCGTCGGCCACCGGCGGCTCCCCACCAGACGCCAACCGCAACGGCGTACGCGGTGCGTAGTGCGCCGCCAGCGTGCCGGGCGCGACCGGCTGCCCCGAGCTGCCGGGGCGTACGGTCACCGGGCCGACGGCCTCCTCCAGCGCCTCCAACGGCAGCGCGCCGAGCCGCAGCACCACCGGCCGCTCGCCCCGGGCGTCCACGATGGTCGACTCGATCCCGCACCGCGTCGGCCCGCCGTCGAGCACCACGTCCACGGCCGCGCCCAGGCCCCGCACCACGTGCTCGGCCCGGGTCGGGCTGAGCTGACCGAACCGGTTCGCGCTCGGCGCCGCCACCGGCACCCCGGCCTCGGCGATCAGCGCCCGCGCGTACGTGTTGTCCGGCACCCGGACCGCCATCGTCGCCAGCCCGGAGGTGACGATCGGCGGGATCGCCGCCGGCCGGTCCACGATCAGCGTGAGCGGCCCCGGCCAGAAGCGCTCGGCCAGCGTCGCCACGGCCGGCGGCACCGCCCCGACCAGCTTCTCCAGCTCGGCCGCGTCGGCGAGGTGCGTGATCAGCGGGTCGAAGCTGGGCCGCGCCTTGGCCTCGAAGATCCGGGCGGCCGCACGGGGGTCCAGCGCGTTCGCGCCGAGCCCGTAGACGGTTTCGGTGGGAAAGGCCACCAACCCGCCGGTACGCAGGACGGAGGCGGCCTCGGCGATGCCGCTGCCGGCCGGGAGCACGCGCGGGGATCCGGTCACGCTCCGACGCTAACGTGCCGGGCCAGGCGGAGCGCAGGCGGCCGCCGATGTGCCTGAACGGTCCCGCGGCGGCACATGCCCGGTGGGATCCCTGCCAGTAGGCCGCCACCGCGCGCCGCAGTTCGCGCGGCTGCCTATCACGGCCGTCCGGCCCGTGGGGGAAGAGTTCGAATCAGCCGGCACGCCCGGGTCGTCCGTGGTTACCTGACGACGGGTCGCGCCCCACTTCAACAGGTGTTCACGGAGATTCCATACTTGGGGTGATTTTGTTGTCAATACGGACATTGGCCCGTGTCGGGGCAGCCACCATCCTGGCCGCCGCGATCGGCCTCGGGTCGGCCGCACCGGCCTGGGCCGACACCACCATCAACATCGACCCGGCGGACGTCGGCACGACAGCGGCCGCGTTCGGCACCCAGAAATGCGATCCGAACCTCGGCGGCGGCCCCTTCCAGGGTGAGGACGTCTGGGTCTTCGCCCTGCCGTCTCCCAAGCAGCAGGGCACCTTCACCTCGCTGACCATCGAGTTCGCCACGGAGGGTGGCCCCGTCACGGAGACCATCACGACCACACCCGCCGAGGACCGGGCGATCGTCGGCGACAAGGCGTGGATCAGGACGCCCGCCGGCCTGTCCTCGACCGGGGAGCTGGTGAACCCGTTCGCCCTCACCAACGCGACGGCGGTGATCACGGGCACCGACGGCACCTTCGACCTGGCGCAGACCTGCCCGGCGACCGGCGGGACAGCCCGCCCGAGCCTGCCCGTGACCGACGCGGGGATTTCCGGCCCGGCGCTCGGCAGGCTCGCCGCGATGGGTGGCAGCCTCGTCGCGGCCGGCCTCGTGCTCCTGCTTCTCATGCGGGTGCGTCGCCGCAACGAGGCATGAGTCGAGCGTGAGACAGACCTGACCCGCGGGACGGAACCAGGGGGCATGGCCCACGACGCGATGTCGTGGGCCATGTGCCGTCGCATCCGCCCACGCGACCGGCGCTGCCCCTGCGGTCTGGTCGCTGCCGACATTCCGGGTCAGCCTGGGCTGAGTTCTGGTGAAGTGGGTGTCACCGGCGGCGGGCTCACCTGGTACGGCTCATGGCTGGGAGAGGTCGTCCAGGAAGCCACCGCCGGGCCGGTCGTGGTGTTCGGGCATTCGTTCGGTGGCGCTGTCGCGCTCGCCGCAAATCATTCGCGGATTCGGGGCACGGTCGCCGTGGCTCCAGGAGGGCTTTGTCGGCTCAGGGTCACTCCTCGTGTCTTGCTGGCGTTCCTGAGCTGGCTGGTACGGCCACGGGCTGCTTCGAGCCTTCAGCGGCACAACAGCGGAGCCATGTCGACGCTGACATCATCCCCGCTGCCGGCCACCTGGTCACCGACGAGTACCCCGACAAGCTCGCCGCTCTGGTTGGCCGGCTAGTCAACTGACCGGCGACGCTCAAGCACCTCGCGTCGCACAGAATGTGGCGGTAGATGCTGACAACCTGCGGATCTCCTCGCCGGGCAGTCGTCGACCGGATCCTTGGCGAGAAGGGGACGGCGTGACCGCTTGGCTGTACTCGGAGCCGAGGTAAACCGAGGAAAGTGCTGGTGGAGCCCAGGGGACTCGAACCCCTAACCCCTGCCTTGCAAAGGCAGTGCTCTGCCAGTTGAGCTAGGGCCCCGGGGCGGACGTGCCGCCGGTGCTGGCAGTGATCGGTGCGGTCAGCGCAGGTCGGGCGCGGTGGTCGCCTCGTGCCAGAGGGCGCGCTCGTCGCTGGAAGCCTTGATCTTCCTGGCGACCACGGCCGCCACCCCGACGACGCCGGCCAGGATCAGAAGCTTCTTGAACATTGGGGCCTACCCCTCGCGCTCGACTGCCGTCGGACGAATGTGCGGTGGGGCTAGCTGGAATCGAACCAGCGACCTCAGAGTTATCAGCTCTGCGCTCTAACCGACTGAGCTATAGCCCCGCGTAGCGACGAGCGCAACATTAACCCATCCGCCCGCCCGGCCCCAAATCGGGGGCCACCCGGACATCGGTTGTCGCCGTCGCCCCCTGAACCTACCGGAGGCGCCGCGCCCGGCCCAGGCGATTTCGCCGGCCACGCGACACGGCGCCCCGGCATCTGCTCCCAGAAGCACGGAAGCCGGGGCTCCGCGCATCGGCGGTGCCCCGGCTACCCGAGGTGGATCAGTCGCGCTCGGCGAGGGTCAGCTCGATGCCCCCGACCAGGTCGGCGCAGACGTTGTAGACGAACGCCCCGAGCGTGGCGAGCGCCGTGAACAGCACGACGTTGACCAGGCCGATCAGCGCCGAGCTGAGGATCACGCCCTTGGCGGTGATCTGGAAGCCGCTGGTGCTCTGGCCGCCGCCCGCGCTGACCAGGTCGGTCAGGCTGTCGTTGACGCTGGCGAACACGCCCATCGCGTCGAGGGCCAGGTAGAGCACCGAGGTGGCCACCACCACGACGATGAAGAGCACCACCGAGACGGCGAAGGCGAACTTCATCACGGACCAGGGGTCGATCCGCTTGAGGTTCAGCCGGGCCCGGCGCGGTCCACGCGACGCGGCCGAGCTGACCGACGTACGCGCTGCGCGTACCGCCTCGCCCACGCGGGCGGCCCCGACGGCGGCCGCGCCGCTGATGCCCGGCGGCAGGCCGCCGCCGTTGGCCGGCCGGCCGGCCGCGGTCGGACGGCCACCGTCCGGCTGCGGCTTGGCCGTGCCGGTGACGCGGGGCTGGGTGCCGGTGGCGGTGCCTGGGACCCGCGGCTGTGTGCCGGTGGTGCCGGTCGGCTGGCCGGCACCGACCGTGAGCGGCTGGGTCGTCGTCGGCTTGGCGGCGGTCGCCGTGGCGGCGGGGGCCGGCTTGTCGACCCCCGCTGTCTCGGTCCTGTCCGCCGCGTCCGCGTCCTCGGAGGGCTTGTCCGGCGGCGGTGTCATGCCGGGAGCCCGGGTGAATTTCGGGGCAGGCGCGTCGGCGGGGACCGTTGCCCGGCCCACGGCCGCGCGGCCGGTCGCTGGTGTGCCGCTCTTGGCGGCCTCCTCGTCGACCGGGTTGGCCGAGGTCCCCGTGTTCCCCGACTTCGCCTGTGTCTCCGTCATTCAACTAGTCCTGTTCGTCAGGCTCGTCGGCATTGCGAGCAATCGCCACGATAGTCACGCCGTCCGGAAGGTCCATCAGCTTGACCCCCATTGTGTTCCGATCACGCGTACGGCGTACAGGCTTCACCGGAGTCCGAATAACACCACCGTTACTGGTGATCGCGAACAGCTCGTCGTCCGGGTCGATCACCACCGCGCCGACCAGACCACCACGTCGCTCCGTGATCTTCGCAGTCAGCACGCCCTTACCTCCCCGGCCCTGGACCGGGTATTCCTCGATCGGGGTACGTTTCGCGTAACCCCCGTTCGTGGCCACCAGGACGTCCAGCCCCTCGCGGACGACCTCCATGGCCAGCAGGACGTCGTCCTCGCTGAAGCGCATGCCGATCACGCCCGAGGTGGCCCGACCCATCGGGCGCAGCGCCTCGTCGCTCGCGTTGAACCGGATCGCCTGCGCGTTCTTGGAAACCAGCAGCAGGTCCTCCTCCGGGGCGACCAACGCCGCCCCGACCAGCTCGTCCTCGTCGCGCAGGTTGATCGCGATGATGCCGCCGGACCGGGGGGAGTCGAACTCCTCGAGCCTCGTCTTCTTCACCAGGCCGTTCTTCGTGGCGAGCACCAGGTAGGGAGCCACCTGGTAGTTCGGGATCTCGATGATCTGCGCGATCTGCTCGTCGGCCTGGAACGCGAGCAGGTTCGCCACGTGCTGGCCCTTGGCCACCCTACTGGCCTCGGGCAGCTCGTACGCCTTGGCCCGGTAGACCCGACCCTTGTTGGTGAAGAACAGGATCCAGTCGTGGGTCGAGCAGACGAAGAAGTGGCTGACGATGTCGTCCTGCCGCAGCGTCGCCCCGCTGACGCCCTTGCCGCCGCGCCGCTGGGAGCGGTAGAGGTCGACCTTGGTGCGCTTGGCGTAGCCGGTGCGGGTGATGGTGACGACCACGTCCTCGCGGGCGATGAGGTCCTCCATCGAGACCTCGCCCTCGAACGGCACGATCTTCGTCCGCCGGTCGTCGCCCCACTTGGCGACGATCTCGCCGAGCTCCTCGGAGACGATCTTCCGCTGCCGCTCGGGCTTGGCGAGGATGTCCTTGAGGTCGGCGATCTCCAGCTCCAGCTTGGCCAGGTCGTCCAGGATCCGCTGGCGTTCCAGCGCGGCGAGCCGGCGCAGCTGCATGTCCAGGATCGCGGTCGCCTGGATCTCGTCGATCTCCAGCAGCCGGATCAGGCCCTGCCGGGCGTCCTCCACCGTGGGCGAGCGCCGGATCAGGGCGATCACCTCGTCGAGGGCGTCCAGCGCCTTGGCCAGACCGCGCAGGATGTGCGCCCGCTCCTCGGCCTTGCGCAGCCGGAACGCCGTCCGCCGGCGGATCACGTCGATCTGGTGGTCGACGTAGTAGCGGATGAACTGGGCGAGGTTGAGCGTGCGCGGCACACCGTCGACCAGCGCCAGCATGTTGGCGCCGAAGGTCTCCTGGAGCTGGGTGTGCTTGTAGAGGTTGTTCAGCACCACCTTGGCGACGGCGTCGCGCTTGAGCACGAGCACGATCCGCATGCCCGTACGCCCGGAGGACTCGTCGCGGATGTCGGCGATGCCGCCGAGCTTGCCCTCCTTGATCAGCTCAGCGATCCGCTCGGCCAGGTTGTCGGGGTTGACCTGGTAGGGCAGCTCGCTGACCACCAGGCAGGGGCGGCCACGCTTGTCCTCCTCGACCTCCACCACGGCGCGCATCCGGATCGACCCGCGCCCGGTGCGGTACGCGTCCTGGATCGCCTGGGTGCCGACGATGAGGCCGTGGGTGGGGAAGTCGGGGCCCTTGACGATCTCGATCAGCGCGTCGAGGGTGGTGGCCTCGTCCTCGTCCGGGTGCTCCAGGCACCACTGCACCGCCGCGCCGATCTCGCGCAGGTTGTGCGGCGGGATCTTGGTGGCCATGCCGACCGCGATGCCCTCGGAGCCGTTGACCAGCAGGTTGGGGATCCGCGACGGCAGGATGGTGGGCTCCTTGGCCCGGCCGTCGTAGTTGTCCTGGAGGTCGACGGTGTCCTCGTCGATGTCCCGCAGCATCTCCATCGCCAGCGGGTCGAGCTTGCACTCCGTGTACCGCATGGCGGCGGCCGGGTCGTTACCGGGCGAGCCGAAGTTGCCGTTGCCGTCGACCAGCGGGTAGCGCAGGGACCAGGGCTGCGCCATGCGGACCAGCGCGTCGTAGATCGCCGAGTCGCCGTGCGGGTGGAACTGACCCATCACGTCGCCGACGACGCGGGAGCACTTCACGTAGCCGCGGTCCGGGCGGTAGCCGGAGTCGAACATGGCGTAGAGGATCTTGCGGTGGACCGGCTTGAGCCCGTCCCGGACGTCCGGCAACGCCCGCCCGACGATGACGCTCATCGCGTAGTCGAGGTAGGAGCGCTGCATCTCCACCTCGAGCCCGACCGGTTCGATGCGGTCGTGCGCGACGACGGCGCCGACCGTCTCGGGAACCTCGGACTCGTTCGGTGTGGACTCGGGGATATCGGTCACTGTTAACCCTTATCAGACTCAGAGTCGTTTTCGTGCTGTGGATAACGGCTGTGGAAACCGGCCATGCTGTGGATAACTCTGTGGATTGCCGGGCCGACCGGTGGATGACCGGTCGGCCCGCCGAGCCCCGTCAGATGTCCAGGAACCGGACGTCCTTGGCGTTGCGCTGGATGAACGAGCGGCGCGCCTCGACGTCCTCACCCATCAGCACGCTGAACAACTCGTCGGCGGTTGCCGCGTCGTCGAGCGTGACCTGACGCAGCGTACGCGTCGCCGGGTTCATCGTGGTCTCCCACAGCTCCGGGTAGTTCATCTCGCCGAGACCCTTGAACCGCTGGATGTCGTCCGGCTTCGCGTTCGGCTTCTTCTGCTGGCGCAGCGCGATCAGCCCGTCCCGCTCCCGGTCCGAGTACGCGTACTGCGCGTCGTCGCCCCGCTTGTTCCACTTGATCTTGTAGAGCGGCGGGGCGGCCAGGTAGACGTGCCCCAGCTCGACCAGCGGGCGCATGAAGCGGAAGAGCAGGGTGAGCAGCAGCGTCTGGATGTGCTGGCCGTCGACGTCCGCGTCGGCCATCAGCACGATCTTGTGGTAGCGCAGCTTCTCGATGTCGAAGTCGTCGTGGATGCCGGTGCCCAGCGCGGTGATCAGCGCCTGGACCTCGTTGTTCTTCAGCACCCGGTCGATCCGGGCCTTCTCCACGTTGAGGATCTTGCCGCGGATCGGCAGGATCGCCTGGGTGCGCGGGTCGCGGCCCTGCTTGGCCGAGCCGCCGGCCGAGTCGCCCTCGACGATGAAGACCTCGGACTCGCGCGGATCGGTGGACTGGCAGTCGGCCAGCTTGCCGGGCATCGAGCCGGACTCCAGCAGCGACTTGCGCCGGGCCAGCTTGCGCGCCTGCTGGGCGGCGATCCGGGCCCGGGCGGCCTGGGACGCCTTCTGGATGATGATCTTCGCCTCGGCCGGATTCCGGTCGAACCAGTCCACCAGCCACTCGTTGCAGACCCGCTGCACGAAGCTCTTCACCGGGGTGTTGCCGAGCTTGGTCTTGGTCTGGCCCTCGAACTGCGGGTTGGTGAGCTTGACCGAGATGATCGCGGCCAGGCCCTCGCGGATGTCCTCGCCGGAGAGCTTCTCGTCGCCCTTGAGCAGCTTCTTCTCCGCGCCGTACCGGTTGACGACGCTGGTCAGCGCGGCCCGGAAGCCCTCCTCGTGGGTGCCGCCCTCGTGGGTGTTGATGTTGTTGGCGAAGGTGTAGACCGACTCGCCGTACGACTCGTTCCACTGCATGGCGATCTCGACCGACATGCCCTCCTCCTCGGCGCCGAACTCGACCACCGTCCGGTGGATCGGGTTCTTCGAGGCGTTGAGGTGCCGGACGAAGTCCGCGATGCCGCCCTCGTAGCGGAAGGTGACCTCGCGGATCTTGCCTTCCTCGCCCTCCGGAACCCGCTCGTCGAGCAGGTGGATGGTGAGGCCGCGGGTGAGGAAGGCCATCTCCTGGAGCCGCCGGTAGATGGTCTGGAAGTCGAAGTCGACCGTCTCGAACACGTCCGCGTCGGGCCAGAAGGCGACCGCGGAGCCCGTCCGGTCCGTCGTCTCGCCCTTCTCCAGCGGGGTCGGCTTGGAGTTGTGGTACTGCTGCCGCCAGACGAAGCCGGACTTGTGGATCTCCACCGCCATCTTCGTGGAGAGGGCGTTCACCACGGAGACGCCCACGCCGTGCAGACCGCCGGAGACCGCGTACGCCTTGCCGTCGAACTTGCCGCCCGCGTGCAGCACCGTCAGCGCCACCTCGACACCCGGCTTCTTCAGCTTCGGGTGCAGGTCCACCGGGAAGCCCCGGCCGTTGTCGGTGACCCGGACCCCGCCGTCGGCGAGCAGCACCACGTCGATGGTGTCGCAGTGCCCGGCCAGCGCCTCGTCCACCGCGTTGTCGACGACCTCCCACACCAGGTGGTGCAGACCACGCTCGCCGGTCGACCCGATGTACATACCGGGCCGCTTGCGGACCGCCTCCAGACCCTCGAGAACGGTGATCGACTCTGCGCCGTACTCCTGCTTGTCCTGCGCTGCCACCCTCGGCCACTTTCTCGCGCCGTGCGCGCCTGGTGGCGCGTCGGGCGCGGGTTCGGCGGACAGGACGCGACGTCGGCACGCGGACCGGCACCGGGGACAATTCCGGGGTACGGGTCGAACGCGCCGGTCGCCGCGGTTGCCCGCGGATCGCGATCGGCTCGACCCGGTATGGAGAATGATCGCGGGCCCCGCACCGGGCCCGTGTCTCGTCGCTCCGCACCGGGTCTTCGTCTCGGCGTCAATCTTACTGTGCGGCAGCGACAGAACCACCACTCGGCACCCCTGCGAGGCGTCTCAGACCGACGTAGCCGGCCGAACCGCGCCGCCCGCGACTCCCCCTACACGCCAGGGCCCGATCGGGGGTGCGACCGGCCGACGATCGGTGCCGGCCGGCGGCCAGGAGAGATCCGCCCCGCCGCGCCGACGGCCCGGCCTTGATCTTTTCCGGCCGGAACCGGACGATCGACCCGATCGAACCGACACACGCTCATTAAGAGGTGACGCCAGATGGGGCTGGACAACGTCGCGGTGCAGTGGCCGCGGACCGGCCGCTTCTACGACCCGGTCGCGCCCGCGGAGTTCGTCGACTTCGGCGACATCGTCGACATGCCGCGCATCTCCGCGCCGACCGCGGCGCTCGCCGAGCTGATCGCCAAGACCGGCACCGTCCGGGCCACCGCCTACACCGAGCTGGTGGACCTGCTGCTCGGGCTCGAAGGTGTGCTCTACGCCACCGACGCCGCGGCCGAGGACGAGGACCCGGTGATCGACCCGGACGGCTGCGCCTGGATCGCCGGCGGCATCGAGCGGTTCGTGGCGGGCCACCGCCCGCACGGCGAGGCGGTGACCTTCGACTCGGTGAGCCAGGTGCTGCGGTCGCTGCTCGCCGACGGGCGGCTGGCCGAGCAGCAGTTGCGCTGGCTCGACAGCCGGCTGGACGCGCTGCGCGACGAGAGCGGCGCGCCGCCGCAGTGGAACTTCACCTGTGCGGAGCTGAGTGTGCTGGCCGCCTTCTACCGGCGCTGCGCCGACCGCGGCTTCGCCGTCTACGCCGACGCCTGACCCGGTGCCCCGCCCGACCCACGCGGCTCGGGCGGGGCCGCGGCGCCGGCGCGGTTGGCGGCGGTGATGACCCGGGTCAGCACGGTGTGCAGGTGACGCAGGTCCGCGATCGGCAGGCCCAGCCGCTCGACGATCGCGGGCGGGATCTGCTCCGCGCGCTCCCGCAGGGCCTCACCGGCCGGGGTCAGCGTCACCGCGAGGCTGCGCTCGTCGGCGGGGTCGCGCTCCCGCCGGACGTAGCCGTTCGCCTCCAGGCGCTTGAGCAGGGGCGACAGCGTGCCCGGGTCGAGCTGCAACAGGCGGCTGAGGTCGCGTACGGACAGTGGCGCGTACTGCCACAGGGCGAGCATCACCAGGTATTGCGGGTGGGTCAGCCCCATGGGCTCCAACAGCGGCCGGTAGACCGCGACCACGCCGCGCGCGGCGACGGAGAGCGCGAAGCACACCTGCTGCTCCAGCGCCAGGGGATTCCCGTCGAAGTCGTCGGGCACGGGCTGGACCTCCTGTCGTCGCTGCTATCGTACCAATGGTTGGTGTACTAATTATTTGCACGCTAACGGAAGGGTCAGTCGATGAGCGAGGAGAAGCCGGCTCCGAAGGGCTCTGGCGAGGGTGGCTGGCTGATGGCGTGGGCCTTCCGACGCTGGGCCGGCCCGCCGGAGGTGCAGGGCGCCGTGCAGGGTGGCTCCAACGAGGCCCGTGAGGCATGGAAGCAGGACCTGGAGCGCCGCAAGCAGTGGAGCCGCGAGCAGCGGGAGCGCAAGCGCGCCGAGCGGGAGGCCCGGCGCGGCGGTCACTGACCGTCGGCCGTGGCGGTCACCCGACCGTCAGCCGTAGGTGTCCCGGGGGCCGCGTCCGCGTACCCGGCGGGGGCCCTTGGACCAGGAGGGCGCGGCGGGGCCGTGGATGTGCAGCTTGCGCACCACGTTGTGGCCGACCTCGCGGGCGATCTGCTGGAGCAGCGAGCCGGCCAGCAGCCGTAGCTGGGTGGCCCAGGCGGTCGACTGGGCCTCCACGGTCAGCTCGCCGTCCTCCAGCTTGACCGGCCGGCTGTGCTGGGCCACCTCCGGGCCCACCACCCGCTCCCAGGCGCCGAACACGGTCGCCTCCGCCGCCGGCTGCTGCCAGCCGCGCGCCTTCACCAGCCGGTTGAGCACCGCGCCGAGGGGCTGCGGGTCCCGCGGGTCCGGCCCCGGGCCCGAGTAGCCGCGCAGGCGACGCTGCGGGCCGCTGTCGTCGCCACCCGCGCCTCCGCCGGGGGCACGCCGGCGCGTGCGCGCCGCCGCCTCCCGCCGGGCCCTGGCGGCGTCGAGCACCGCCCGGGCCAGCTCCGGCCCGCTGGCGCCGGCCGGGGCGTCCCCGCCGCCCGCCGCGCCGCCGGGATCACCTGTCGTCCTACCGGAGTCGCCGCCGGCCGGCCCGCCGCGCCCCGGGCCCAGGCGGGCGGGGGGCAGATGCTCATCCGACACGGCGCACCGTCCCCTCGCCGACGGCGTACCGGGTGCCGCGCAGGGACGCCGGCACGTCGTCGTCGACCGCGCAGGTCACCAGCAGCTGGCTCGCCCCGCCGACCAGCCCGGCCAGCCGCTCCCGCCGCCCGGCGTCCAGCTCGGCGAAGACGTCGTCGAGCACCAGCACCGGCTCGATGCCGTCGGAGCGGAGCAGGTCGTACCCGGCCAGCCGCAGCGCCAGCGCGTACGACCACGACTCGCCGTGGCTGGCGTACCCCTTTGCGGGCAACGGACCGAGAGTCAGCGCCAGCTCGTCGCGGTGCGGGCCGACCAACGTGGTGCCCCGCTCGACCTCGGCGGTGCGGGCCTCGGCGAGCGCGGCGGTCAGCGCCGCCGCCAGCGCCTCCCGGTCGGTGGTCGGCTCCGCCAGCTCCACCGAGGGCCGGTACGTGATCCCGGCCGCCCCCCGGCCCGCCGCCACCGCGTCGTACGCCTTGGCGACGTGCGGAGCCAGCGCGGCGACCAGCTCCAGCCGGCCGGCGAGCAGCTCCGCGCCGTGCCGGGCCAGGTGGGTGTCCCAGACCGCCAGGGTCGACAGGTCCCCGCCCCGAGACCCGCCCGTCTTGCGGGCGAGGTACGCCGTGCGCAGCAGGGCGTTACGCTGCTTGACCACCCGCTCGTAGTCGGCGCGCACCCCGGCGTAGCGGGGCTGGCGGCTGACCAGCAGGTCGTCGAGGTAGCGGCGGCGCTCCGCCGGGTCGCCCCGGACGAGCTCCAGGTCCTCCGGGGCGAACAGCACGAGCCGCAGCGCGCCGAGCACGTCCCGCGCCCGGCGGGCCGGGGAGCGACCCAGCCGGGCCCGGTTCGCCTTGCCCGGCACGATCTCCAGCTCGACCAGCAGTTCGCGCCCCTCGTGCACCACGGCGCAGCGGATCACCGCCGAGGCGGCGCCCATCCGGACGAGGGGGGCGTCCGTGGCGACCCGGTGCGAATCCAGGGTCGCCACGTAGCCCAGCGCCTCGACGAGGTTCGTCTTGCCGACGCCGTTGGCGCCGATCAGGACGTTCGCCCCCGGCTCCAGGTCCACGCCGACCCGCTCGTACGAGCGGAAGTCGACCAGTTCGAGCCGGCGGACGTACACAGCCTGTGGATACCGGTCAGCGCTTGCGGACGGCGTGCCCGCCGAACTGCTGACGCAGCGCGGCGACGGCCTTCATGGCCGGCGAGTCGTCCTGCCGGGAGGCGAACCGGGCGAAGAGCGAGGCGGTGATCACGTTCAGCGGCACGGCGAGCCGGACCGCCTCGTCGACCGTCCACCGGCCCTCGCCGGTGTCCTCCGTGTAGCCGCTCAGCTCGGCCAGCTCCGGGTCCTCGTCGAGGGCCCGGTCGAGCAGGTCGAGCAGCCAGGAGCGCACCACGGTGCCCTCGCGCCAAGACTTGAACACCCCCGGCACGTTGGTGACCAGCTCGGACTTCGCCAGCAGCTCGTAGCCCTCGGCGTAGGCGTGCATCAGGCCGTACTCGATGCCGTTGTGCACCATCTTGGCGTAGTGCCCGGCGCCGACCGGCCCGGCGTGCACGAAGCCGAACTCGCCCGCCGGCTTCAGCGACTCGAAGATCGGCATGAGCCGGTCGACGTGCTCCCGGGCGCCGCCGACCATCAGCGCGTAGCCGTTCTGCCGGCCCCAGACGCCACCGGAGACGCCGACGTCGAGGTAACCGATGCCCTGCTCGTTGAGCCGCTCGGCGCGCGGCGCGTCGTCGCTGAACCGCGAGTTGCCGCCGTCGATGATGATGTCACCCTCGCCGAGGACGCCGGCGAGCTCGTCGATGGTCGCGTCGGTGACACCGGCCGGGACCATGACCCAGACCGCGCGCGGAGACTCCAGCTTCTCCGCCAGCTCCGCCAGGGTCGCGACGTCGCTCAGCTCCGCGTTGTGGTCGAAGCCGACCACCTCGTGCCCGGCGGCGCGCAACCGCTCGCGCATGTTGCCGCCCATCCGGCCGAGCCCTACCAGGCCGAGCTGCATGTGTTCCTACCTCCGTGCGTCGGGGTCTTCTCGGGCGCGATCAGCGGGAGACGCGGATCGGCATGATGAGGTAGCGGTACCCCGGGACGACCTCGCCATCCTCGCCGGCGGGCGAAATCACCGCGGGCTTGAAGGCGTCGACGAACGAGAGCACGGCGAACTGGGCCCCCAGGTTGGCAAGGCCGTCGATCAGATACTGCGGGTTGAAGCCGATGGTGAGCGGGTCGCCGGTGAAGGTGGCCTCCATGGCCTCGCTGGCCCGCGCCTCCTCGGTGCCGCCGGCCTCGACCACCAGGCCGTCGGCGCTGAAGCTGAGCAGCACCGGGGTCGCCCGCTCGGCCACCAGGGCGACCCGCTTGACGACCTCGATCAGGGTGCTGACGGGCACCCGGGCCTCGGCGTTGTGGGCGGCCGGGAAGAGCGAGCGCACCGGCGGGTAGTTCGCGCCGTCGAGCAGCCGGCTGGTGGTGCGCCGGGTGCCGCCGGCGAAGCCGATCATCCCCTCGCCGGCCGCGCCCTGGGAGAGCGCCATGGTGACCTGGCCGCCGAGCGGGCCGAGGGCCTTGGCGGTGTCGTGCAGCGTCCGGGCCGGCACGAGGGCGTTGATGCTGACCTCGGGGTCGTCCGGGTTCCACTCCATCTCGCGCAGGGCCAGCCGGTAGCGGTCGGTGGCGAGCATGGCCAGCGTGCCGCCGGAGAGTTCGATGCGTACGCCGGTCATCATCGGCAGCGTCTCGTCGCGGCCGGCGGCGACGGCGACCTGGGCGACGGCGGCGGCGAAGGCGGCCGCGTCGACGGTGCCGGCGCTCTCCGGCATCTCCGGCAGGGACGGGTAGTCCTCGACCGGCATGGTGGGCAGGGTGAACCGGGCGCTGCCGCAGACCAGTTCGAGGTGCGCCCCGACGGCCGCGATGTCCACCGGCTTGGCGGGCAGCGCCTTGGTGATCTCGGCAAGCAGCCGGCCGGAGACCAGGGCGGCCCCGTCGGCGTCCCCCTGCACCTCGACGGTCACCTGGCTGGAGACCTCGTAGTCGAAGCCGGAGACCTGCAGGTTCCCGTCCGTGACGCGCAGCATCACGCCCGCGAGCACCGGTACGGACGGCCGGTTGGGCAGGCTCTTCGCGGTCCAGGCCACGGCCTCGGCGAGCGCGTCGCGCTCTACTCGGAACTTCATCAATGCCTCCGCGTCGACGTCAGCGACAACTCTCTCATGCCGACCGCTGCCTACCGACCCGCCTGTCCGTGCGGGTACCCATCGCACCTTAGGGCGCGCGGGCATCGGCTGTGCGCCCGACCCCGTGGACTCCCCGGTGCCGGAGGCCCGCCCACGGCGGGGTCCGGCCAATCCACAGGAAGTCCAACGGTGGTGATTGGTTTTTGTTGTCTTAGAAGAGATAACTCGTCATCTTCATCGCACCTGTGCAAACTGTGGAGAACCGCCGTCTGCGCAGGTCAGACACGTTATCCACCGGTGGTTTGCCTGTGGAGAACCAGGGGTACAACCCGTGTCGCGATCCACAGGCGGCGACTTCCCCCAGGTTTTCCACCGTTGTCCACCGGTTGTCCACCGGTAATCCACGGACTTTCTCCCCAGTCCTGTGGACAGGCGGAACCGCCTCGACGGGCGTCATCCCCAGAACCTTCAACAGCTCGCCCACAGGCGGACCGTCGTCGGTGGACAACGACGACGTTGTCCCCAGGCGTCCACAGCGTCGTCCCCAGGGTTTCTCCACAACCTGTGGGTAACCGAGGATTGTGCGGACGGTAGTTATCCACAGGCGGTGGACGACGAGCTGTGGACAACGATCCGGGCGGTGGACGGACACGGCTTCGACGGTGTGGTCTCCACCATGTCGAGGGTCAAGCCCGGGCCGGCTGTGGAGAAGGGAGACGCGCCCGGCCGTTGGTCCGGCCGGGCGCTTCCGTCACTCCTCGCCCCACCGTGCGCGACGGTGGGCGTACGCGTCAGGTGTTCTGCTTGATCCGGTTCGTCAGCTCGGCGATCTGGTTGTAGAGCGAGCGGCGCTCGGCCATCTGCTGGCGGATCTTGCGGTCCGCGTGCATGACGGTGGTGTGGTCCCGCCCGCCGAACGCCTGCCCGATCCGGGGCAGCGACAGGTCGGTCAGTTCCCGGCACAGGTACATGGCCACCTGGCGGGCGTTCACCAGCACCCGGGAGCGGGAGTGCCCCCGCAGGTCCTCCAGGCTGACCCCGAAGTACTCGGAGGTGGAGACCATGATCTGGTCGGCGGTGATCTCCGGCCCGGCGCCGTCGGGGATGAAGTCCCGCAGCACCTCCTCGGCGAGCGACAGCTCGACTGTGGACCGGGTCAGGCTGGCGAACGCCGTCACCCGGATCAGCGCGCCCTCCAGTTCCCGGATCGAGTTCGACACCCGCGAGGCGATGAACTCCAGCACGTCCGGCGGGGCGTAGAGGCGCTCCTGCGCCGCCTTCTTCTGGAGGATCGCGATCCGGGTCTCCAGGTCCGGCGGCTGGATGTCGGCGAGCAGCCCCCACTCGAACCGGGTACGCAGCCGGTCCTCCAGGGTGGCGAGCTGCTTCGGCGACCGGTCGGAGGTGATCACGATCTGCTTGTTGGCGTTGTGCAGCGTGTTGAAGGTGTGGAAGAACTCCTCCTGGGTGCGCTCGCGGGTCTCCAGGAACTGGATGTCGTCGATCAACAGGATGTCGACGTCGCGGTAGCGCCGCTGGAACGCGCTGGTCTTGTCGTCCCGGAGCGAGTTGATGAAGTCGTTGGTGAACTCCTCGGTCGAGACGTACCGGACCGAGCGGGCGTTGCCCAGCGTCGTGGCGTAGTGCCCGATGGCGTGCAGCAGGTGCGTCTTGCCCAGCCCCGAGCTGCCGTAGATGAACAGCGGGTTGTACGCCTTCGCCGGCGACTCCGCCACCGCGACGCTCGCCGCGTGGGCGAAGCGGTTGGACGAGCCGATGACGAACGTCTCGAACATGTACTTCGGGTTGAGCCGGTTGCCGCCGCTCTCGACGCCGCCGGGCAGCCGCCGGTCGTCCCGGCCGCCGGGCCGGTGATCCACGCCACCCCGACCCGGCCCGCTGTCGGTGCCGGTGTCCCGGGGCAGCGCCCGGATCACGTGCTGGTCCCGGGGGGAGACGGCGTCCTCGCGGTAACGCGGCTCGAACCCGCGGGTGTCCGCGGTCGGCGGGTCCAGCCGGGCGGCCTGCTCGTCGAAGCCGCGTCGGTCGGGCGCGCGCCGGGACGGGGCCGCCCGGTCGGGCCGCGGCGGCTCGGCGAACGCCGTGCTGAACAGGGCCTCCTGGCCGTCCCGGTCGTCCGGGCCGGGCCGGAGCCCGTCGTCGACCGGCAGCGCGGCCGGGACCGTGCCGTCCGGCCGCCGCTCCGGGTGCGCCTGCTCGGGGATGAGCGGCGTCTGCTGCCCGCGGTCGAGGGCCGCGCCGTCCAGCAGCCCCACCGCCGCGCCGTCGAACGCCACCGGCCCGTCGCCGAAGTCGCGCGGCCCGCCGTCGTGGTCCACCGGCCCCGGCTCCGGGGCGCTGCGGTAGACGGTGCCCGCCGGGCGGCCGGAGCTGTCGTCGGCCACGCGCACGGTCACCGCGACCTGGATCGGCCGGCCCAGCCGGCGGGTGAGCGCCTCGGTGATCGCCGGGCGCAGCCGGGACTCGATCACGTCCCGGGTGAAGGCGTCCGGGACGGAGAGCAGCGCGGTGTCCTCGACGATGGCCCGCAGCCGGGTCAGCCGCAGGTACGCCCGCTGCTGCGCGGAGATGATCTCGTCGGCGAGTTCGTCGGTCGTCGCCGTCCACACCGCGGCAAGGTCGGTCGTGCCGGTCACCGTCGTGCCACCCCCTCGCCTCTGCTCCGCCGACGCCGCCGTCTTCTCCGGTCGGTCGCCCCGGGCCCGCCGCGTTCACGGGCGGAACGACACCCACCCGGACGGCCGACCGGTCCTCGTCCACAAGTTATCCACAGCCTGTGTACGTACCGATTGTGGCCGCCCGCCGGATGCGGGTCGGACCTGCCCCCTGCCTGAACGGGCGCTGAAGCGGGTTCACCGTGCCGAACGATTCACTGCCTTGTCCGGTCTTGCCCGCCAGCGACGACCGGACCCCTCGACGCTGACCGCAATCGGGCACGGTAACAGCGTTGTCCGCGCGCCATCAACCGCCGACGCGCGGCGACCCTTGGCAACATCAGCGAAAACCGCCGCTTCGGTCGTCGGCGGAGCACCGGTGTCCGCCCTGGTGGGGGTGTTTGACGGTGGTTGCACGCCTGCGTAGGCTGGATCGGCTGCTCTCTCGCCCTCTGCTAGGGTGATGGGTGCTTGCTGTCCGCGGTCGCTTCCCCGCATCGCCGAGGTCCCGCATCGCCGGGCAGCACCGATCGGGGGCCACCGCCGAGGTGGCCTGGACCACCACACGACCCCGGCGACCCCTCGCCCGGGGCGTACGAAAACGGAGAGCCTGACGTGAGCAAGCGCACCTACCAGCCGAACACCCGCCGGCGCGCGAAGACCCACGGCTTCCGGCTGCGCATGCGCACCCGTGCCGGCCGCGCCATCATCTCGACCCGTCGCTCCAAGGGCCGCGCCCGCCTGTCGGCCTGAGGCCGACCGGGTCAGGTCCGGGGGGACGTGGGCAGTCGTGCTGGCGGCCGCACAGCGACTGCGGCGCAGCACTGACTTCGCCGCAGCGGTCCGGGGTGGCCGCCGCGCCGGCCGTGGCGCGATCGTCGTCCACCTGAGCCTGCCGTCGACCCCCGACGCCGCGACAGCAACCTCGCCGGAGCCGGCGCGGAGCAGCGGTGCGGAGCAACCCTCCGCGCCGGCCCGCGCCGGCTTCGTCGTGTCCAAGGCAGTGGGCAACGCGGTCGTCCGCAACCGGGTCCGCCGCCGTCTGCGGCACCTGGTCCGCGAGCGGCTGACGGAGCTGCCCCCTGGGAGCACCCTGGTCGTCCGCGCGCTGCCGGCCGCGGCCGAGGCGGCGTACCCGCGACTGGGCGCCGACCTGGACGCGGCGATCGCCGCCGCGCGGGTGCCCCGCGGACGGCGGTCGCGGTGACCGCCGGGCCGGCCGCGCCACGGCCTGCGACGATCGGTGCCCGGGTGCTGAGCGGGCCGATCATCGCGTACCGTCGGTGGATAAGTCCGGCTCTGCCGGCCCGCTGTCGGTTCTACCCGTCGTGCAGCGCCTACGCCCTCGAGGCGGTGGCCCGGCACGGCGCTGTCCGGGGAGCTGGCCTGACGGTCCGGCGGCTGTTGCGCTGCCACCCCTTCCACCCAGGTGGACACGACCCGGTGCCGGAGCCGGGCGGACGCCGCCGTGCCGATGTGACTGGAGCCTGAGAATTGAGTCTCGACTGGATCTACTACGCGATTTCGTGGATCCTGCTGGCCTGGCATGGGGCCTGGGACGCCATCGGGGTGCCGGACACGGCGGTGCTCGGCACCAACTGGGCCTGGATCCTCGCCATCGTCTTCCTGGTGGTCACCGTCCGGGTGATCCTCTTCCCCGTCTTCGTCAAGCAGATCAAGTCGCAGCGGGCGATGCAGGCGCTCCAGCCGCAGGTGAAGGCGCTGCAGGAGAAGCACAAGGGTGACCGGGAGACGCTCCAGAAGGAGATGATGGAGCTCTACCGGAAGGAAAAGGCCAACCCGCTCATGGGCTGCCTTCCGATGGTCCTCCAGATCCCGGTCTTCCTCGGCCTGTTCCACGTGCTCCGCCGACTCGATCCGGGGAAGAGCGAGAGCGGCAAGACCCTCTACGGCTGGACGGTCGGCCAGTTCGAGAGCGCCTCGGCCGCGAAGCTCTTCACCGCGCCGATCGCCGGCAAGTTCGGCTCGACCGCCGACGAGCTGGCGGCGCTGAACGCCAACGGCACCACCGTCAAGATCATCGCCGGCATCCTGGTCCTGTTGATGATGGGCACGACCTACCTCACCAGCCGCCAGATGATCCTCAAGACCGGCTGGGCCGAGGATCCGCAGCAGCGGATGATCCAGAAGCTGATGCTCTACGGCATCCCGCTGTCGCTGCTCGTCTCCGGCGCCATCTTCCCCATCGGTGTGATCATCTACTGGGTCACCAACAACCTCTCCACCCTGGCGCAGCAGCAGTGGGTGCTGCGCAAGTTCCCGCCGCCGCCGACCGCCACCACCGGCAAGCCGGGCACCTCGGCCCGCAACCCGGTGCAGCCGGCCAAGACCGGCCTGCTGGGCCGCGCCAAGCCGGCCCCCCAGGCCCCGGCCAAGCCGGCCGCGCCGAAGGTCGCCGGCCCCAAGCCGGGCGCCAAGCCGGCCAACCCCAAGAAGGGCCGCCCCGCCAAGCGGCAGGGCTGAGGACCTCCGGGCCGCCGTCGGGAGACCGGCGGCGGCCCGTTCCGCACCGTGCAGCCGCCGTACGGCCGGCGCCGGGCGGAACCCGCCGCGCGCGGCGCGGTCACGGGCGAGACTGCCCGTACGACAGACGTGCCCGTGGGCACCGGCGACCTCCCGCCGGCCCCGGGAAACCAGCGGACCCGACGGTCCGGCCGAGCGAGTACGGAGATGAGACCGTGACCGACACCAGCACCCCCCGCGCTGAGCAGTCCCTGGACTCCGAGGGGACCGAGCCGACCGCGGTGAACGGCGAGACCGAGGAGACCGACGAGGAGTCGGCCACCAAGGAGAAGAAGCCCGCCGGCGAGAGCGAACTGTTCCGGCAGAGCGAGATCGCGGCCGACTACGTCGAGGGCCTGCTCGACATCCTCGACTACGACGGCGACATCGACGAGCTGGTCTCCGGCGGCCGTCCGGTCGTCGAGGTGGTCGGCGGCCGGCTGCAGAACCTGGTCGGCCAGCGCGGTGCCACCCTGGAGGCGCTTCAGGAGCTCGCCCGGCTCGCCGTCTTCCGGCAGACCGGCACGCCGAGCCGGCTGCTGCTCGACGTCGGCGGCTACCGGGCGAACCGCCGCAAGGAGCTCGCCGCCGTCGCCAAGAACGCCGTCGAGAAGGTCAAGGAGTACGGCGAGCCCGTGCGCCTGGAGCCGATGTCCGCGTTCGAGCGCAAGTGTGTGCACGACGTGGTCAACGCGATGAGCGGCGTGGAGAGCGAGTCCGAGGGCGTCGAGCCGAACCGGCGCATCATCGTCCGGCCGGCGGACTGACCGGGTGGACCACGACGACACCGCGGCCGGTGCCGCGGCCGGCCCGGGTGGCACGCCGCCCGGGCCGTCGCCTGTCCGGCCCGACTCGCCCGTGTCTTCCGACGCCGCCGCGTCGTCGGCCGGCGGCCGTGCCCCGTCGCCGGCCGACGCGGTGCTGCCGCCCGAGCTGGCCGGCGCGGCACGCACCCTCTTCGGCGACCGGATCGACCTGGCCGCCGCGTACGCCGAGCTGCTGGTCACCGACGGCGTGATCCGCGGCCTGATCGGGCCGCGCGAGGCCCCCCGGATCTGGGACCGGCACCTGCTCAACTGCGCGGCGGTGGCCGAGCGGATCCCGGAGGGCTCGACGGTGCTCGACGTCGGCTCCGGGGCGGGACTGCCCGGTCTGGTGCTCGCGATCGCGCGGCCGGATCTGACGGTGACCCTGATCGAGCCCCTCGCCCGGCGCACGTCCTTCCTCATCGAGGCGGTGCAGCACCTCGGATTGGCGAAGACGGTCCGGGTGTTCCGGGGCCGGGCCGACGAGGCGGCGACCGGGTCGACCGGGGTGGGCCCGCTGAGCGGGGACGTGGTCACCGCGCGCGCCGTTGCCCCGCTGGACCGGCTGTCGACGTGGTGCCTGCCGCTGGCCGTTCCCGGCGGTCGGCTCATCGCCCTCAAGGGCGCGTCGGCTGCCGACGAGATCGCCGAGCACGCGGAGACGGTGGCGCGGCTCGGCGGCGGGGAGCCCGAGATGCACCGCTGCGGCGAAGGAGTCATCGACCCGCCGACGACCGTGGTGGAGATCGTGCGGGAGCGGGTGGTGGGACTGGTTCGGCCCAAGGCGCCGAAGAGGTCGCGCGGCGGTCGGTCCCGTCGACGCTGACTCCACGTCGGAGGCGGCGCCCGAGCGGGTGCCCGCCGGAGTCCCGGGCGGCGGTTGCTTCGTTGAACCGGTACGGGTGGACGGAAGGGATGAGAACCCGACGTGGACCGGCTGCGCCCGTGAGCCGTAGGCTGGCCGCGCGTCGATAGTGTGGAGCGGGCGGCAAACGGAGGTTCACCGGGTCCCGACCGCTCCCGCCGGCCGTACGCTCCGCGGTGCGAGCACCACGTGCGGCCGGTTGACGGGGTGCGGACCGACCATCCGAAGCGGGCAGGGATGACAGGTGCATGACGACGGCAGGTACGACGATCCACGCGTGACCGGATCAGCGGGCGATCCGGTTTCACGTGAAACCGACTATCCGAGCTGGTCGCCCGACGGGCCGTCCCACGGTTCGTCGACCCGACCGCCGGACTGCGATCCGATCGTCCAACGGGACACCGCCGACCCGGCCGGGCCGGAGCTGCCGGCCGCCCGCCCGGCCTCCGACGGGCTGCCGCGCCCGGGCAACTCCGCCGGCGGTCGGGTGATCCCCATCCGCCGCAATCCCTCGGCCTCGGCGCGGTTCGAGGCGGCCGTGCCACAGCAGCCGACCCCGGACGCGGTGCCGGACGCCGCCCCCGAACCCGTACCCGTCACGGACACGCCCGCGTCCCCGGCCGCCGCCTACGGGCCCGCCGCGGCCGAGGCCGCGTACGTTTCACGTGAAACCCCGACGCGCGAAGAGGATGACCCACCGTTGGCTATGGAGGCGATGCGCGCCGTGCAGATCCTGAATCCGAGTGGCGAGGTGACGATGCCTCGCCCGGAACGGACGCGGGTCATGTGCGTCGCGAACCAGAAGGGCGGCGTGGGAAAGACCACGACCACGGTGAACCTGGCGGTGGCGCTCGCCCTGCACGGCAACCGGGTGCTGGTGGTCGACCTGGACCCGCAGGGCAACGCCTCCACCGGGCTCAACGTCCCGCACCACACCGGGGTGCCGGACGTCTACGACTGCCTCATCAACAGCGTGCCGCTGGAGGAGGTCGCCCAGGGGGTGGAGGGCATCCCCAACCTCTGGTGCGTGCCGGCCACGATCGACCTGGCCGGCGCGGAGATCGAGCTGGTGTCGGTGGTCGCCCGCGAGTCCCGGCTGGCTCGGGCCATCGCCGCCTACCCGGGCCACTTCGACTACGTCTTCATCGACTGCCCGCCGTCGCTCGGCCTGCTCACGGTCAACGCGCTCGTCGCCGCGCAGGAGGTGCTCATCCCGATCCAGTGCGAGTACTACGCGCTGGAGGGCTTGAACCAGCTGATCAACAACATCAACCTGGTTCGGCAGCACCTCAATCCGAAGCTCGAGGTCTCCACGATCCTGCTCACCATGTACGACCGGCGTACGCGGCTGGCCGACGCGGTGGAGCAGGACGTCCGGAACCACTTCGGCGACAAGGTGCTCCAGGCGGTCATCCCGCGCAACGTCCGCGTCTCCGAGGCACCGAGCTACGGCCAGTCCGTGATGACCTACGATCCGGGATCGCGGGGGGCGACGAGCTACTTCGAGGCCGCCCAGGAGATCGCCGAGCGTGGCGTCAAGGAGCCGGTGAGCCGGAATGCGTAGTGCGGAACAGTCGCTGGGAGGCGTGGCATGAAGAACCGTCCTCGGGGCGGTCTCGGTCGGGGCCTGGGGGCCCTCATCCCGACCGGACCGGCGCCGACCGCCGACGTCGCCCCGGCTGAGCCGGCGGCACCGACGACCGCCGTCGTCGGCACGCCTGCCGAGCCGGCGCCAACGCCGGTCAGTCCGCCCGTCGCGGCGCAGCCCGAGCCCACGCTCAGCCCGGTCCCGGGCGCCCGGTTCGCCGAGATCCCGGTCGACGCGATCGTGCCGAACCCGAAGCAGCCCCGACACATCTTCGACGAGGAGGCTCTGGAGGAACTGAAGACCTCGATCCAGGAGGTCGGCTTTCTCCAGCCGATCGTCGTACGGCAGCTCGACGACGAGAAGTACGAACTCGTCATGGGCGAGCGGCGCTGGCGGGCCGCGCAGGCGGTCGGGCGGGAGAGCATCCCCGCCATCGTCCGGGACACCCGGGACGACGCCATGCTCCGGGACGCGCTGCTGGAGAACATCCACCGCGCCAACCTGAACCCGCTGGAGGAGGCCGCCGCGTACCAGCAGTTGCTGGACGAGTTCGGCGCCACCCACGAGGAACTCGCCCGCCGGATCGGCCGGAGCCGCCCGCAGATCTCGAACACCATCCGGCTGCTCAACCTTCCGGCGCCGGTGCAGAAGCGGGTCGCCGCCGGCGTGCTCTCCGCCGGCCACGCCCGGGCGCTGCTGAGCCTCGACGAGTCGGAGGCGCAGGAGCAGCTGGCGGCACGGATCGTCGCAGAAGGGCTCTCGGTCCGGGCGACCGAGGAGATCGTGATGCTGGCGGTGAGCGATGGCAGCGCCGGCAAGAAGGAGACGGCCAAGCGCCGACCGAAGCCACACGCGCCCGCGCTGACGGATCTGGCCGACCGGCTCTCCGACCGGTTCGACACCCGGGTCAAGGTGGACATCGGCCGGAGCAAGGGCAAGATCACCATCGAGTTCGCGACGGTCGACGACCTGGAGCGGATCGTCGGCCTCATCGGCGTCGGCGAGGAGGAGGAGTCGGAGGGCTGACCCTTCGGCCGCCGGCCGCGTGACCCCACCGGGCCACGCGGCCGTTCCATGTCCGATGGTGGCGTCCATCCTCGGCGGTACGCCTACCGGGCCGGCGCCTCCGGCAGCTCGGCGCAACCACCGCTGTCGACCGCGCCGGGGCCCCTCATTCGAGCGCCACGGGCCTGAGGCGGCCTTGCCCTACCCGACTCCTGCTCGCTCGCACTTCTGGCGCTGTGGGGCAGCAGGAGGCGTTTTCGTCCCGCCCCCAGAGTGGGCCCGCTGCCGGGAACCGGGGTGCGGGTGTGGTGGTAGCGGTGGCTCCCCGGTTTCACGTGAAACCGGCGAGCCCGCCAGGCTTTCGCGGTCGTGGACGCGGGTCGTTGGGCGGGCGGCTTTTCGGCTACCGACACGTGCGGCGTTGGTGGGTGTGGCTCGTGAACCTGCGCGCACCGGCTCCACTAACCGTGAACATGGAGGCGGGAGTTGCGCTGGCGCCGAGGCGTCGAATCTCGGCTGCGCGGTTTCACGTGAAACGAGGCGCAGCCACAGGCCGCCGCCTCCTCCCACGGAAGGTTGGCCGACGAGGCAGGACCACGCCCGTCTGTCACCGGCCTTCGGAGGCTGCCCGATGACACCGTTGCGCCCTTCCCGGTTCGGGCCTCGGCACCTGGCCCCGGCGCCCGGCCGTCGGTTCCGCCCACGCCTCCGGCGGTGTCCCCGCCGCCGCGCCCCTTGATTCCCGACCCGCGCCCGGCTGCCCGATTCCGGCACCGGCCTCTGCAGTCCGGCCCTGTACAGCCCGGCTTCGACGTATGGCCCCTGCCTTGGTGCCCGGCATCGGTCTGTATGGCCCCCAGCCTTCGACGCCCGGCATCGGCCTGTGCGGCCTCCGCCTTCGACGCCCGGCATCCGCCTGCGTGGCCCCCGGCTTCGACCTGTACGACGGCCTCCGCCTCCGGCCTCCGCCTCCGGCCTCCGGCGTCTGACCGGGTCTCCGGCGCCTGCCCCGGCCTCCGGGAGCCCGACACCTGCCTCCCGGACCGGCTCCGGCAGCGATTGGAGGAGTCCAGGCTTCCTGACCCGGACCGCCGGGCGACCCGACCTCGGCTTCCTGCTTCCGGCTTTCGGAGTTGGCCCTCGTCCGGCCTGTGGCTCCGACACTGGCTGCCCGGCTTCCGCTCTCGCTCGGCGCTGTGACCCCGCCGACGAGCCGATGAACCGAGCGGGACAGCGCGTCGGGCGGGACGTCGGCGGAAACGGCGTCAACGGGAAACGCCCCCGTCGACCGGAACGGCCTCGACGGGTAATGGCCTCGACGGGTAATGGCGCGACCGGAGGGCGGTCGGTGTTGACACGCGCGGAGGGTCTCACGACCGAGTGCGCGAAGGTCCGCGCGACGGCCCCGGGCCGGACGGCGTTTCACGTGAAACGGCCGCCCTCCCGCGACGCCCGGTCGGCGCGGATCGGGGGCCGGAAGTTATCCACACCAGTTATCCACAGCCGCGTCTCGTTTCACGTGAAACCCCGCGTGAAACCCGTTGCTGGCCTGTGGATGACGGGGTGTGTTCCGGGTCTCAGCACCCTGTGGATATCTGTGGACAAGCCCTCTGGGTGGCCGCCTCGCGGCGGCCGACGCAGCGCCGCTGTCGGCTCGTTCGGGGTAGGGACACCGGTGACGGAAGCGGTTAGTGTCAGCGTCGTGCACGACACCCCTCCCGCAGTCCCGGACTTCGCCCAGTGGCCGTCCTTCCCCTTCGAGGGCGACCTTCGCGTCAAGCAACTCGACGATCCGGTCCCGGTCGAACCGCCCCGCAAGGGCGAGGGGCACCGGGAATGCACGGCCTGCAACGCCCCCGACGACGCCTACATCTGGGTGGGCGAGCGCTGGCGGGTACGCGCCATGGACCGCCCCACGGGGCTGCCGATGGTGCTGATCCTGGAATCCCGCTCGCATCTGGACCTCGGCGACCTGCCGAACCTGCTCGCCGCCGAACTGGGCGTGATGACCGTACGCCTGGAACGGGCGATCCGGTCCCTGGACGGGGTCGCGAGGGTGCACGTCAACCGCTGGGGCGACGGCTCGGCGCACCTGCACATATGGTTCCTCGCCCGGCCCTACGGTCGACTCCAGCTCCGCGGGACCTTCCTCTCCCTGTGGGACTCGATCCTGCCGCCCATCTCCGAGGCGCAATGGCGAGAGAATCTCGCCCTGGTTGCGGCCTGGCTCGCGGAGTTCGGGGGGCGGCCCCTGGCCGAGCCGTCGCGCATCCAGTGGCAGGCCCCGTCCAGCTTCACCGGGCAGCCCTCACCGGGGGACGACGCCACCACGGGCGAGGCGCTGTCCGTGATCGAGTCTGCGGAGGAGGCGCACGTCCCGACGGCCGACAGCCGGGAGGCCGACGCCGCCGCTCGGGAGGGCAGGCAGTCCGACGACTGACGCGGTACGGGCGGCCGCCCGAGGTCGCGGGGCGGCCGCCCGTACCGGCGGAAGGAATGGACGGTCAGGCCCGGCGCGTCGCGGCGCGTGCCACCAGCGTCCCGATCATCTTGCCGAAGTCCAGACCGGCGGCCTGTACGGCGAGCGGCAGCAGTGAGGTCTCGGTCATCCCCGGCGAGACGTTGACCTCCAGCACGTGCGGCTGCCCCGCCGAGTCCACGATCAGGTCGACGCGGCTGAGGTCGCGCAGGCCGAGCGCGGTGTGGGCAGCCAGCGCCACGTCGGCGACCGTGCCGGCCACCTCCGGCGTCAGTCGCGCCGGCGTGTGCCACGTCGTCCGGCCGGCGGTGTAGCGGGCGGCGTAGTCGTACACCCCGTTGCGGGGCACGATCTCCACCGCCGGCAGGGCCTGCGGCCCGTCGCCCAGGTCGACCACGGAGACCGCCACGTCCATGCCGGGCACGTACCGCTCCACCAGCGCCGTCTGGTCGTACGCGAAGCAGCCGACCATCGCGGCCGGGAGGGACGCGGCATCCCGGACCACGGCGGCGCCCAGCCCCGAACCCCCCTGGGCGGGCTTCACCATGAGCGGCAGCCCCAGCCGGTCGACGATGCGGTCCAGCACCGCCACCGCGCCCAGTTCGGAGAAGCGGTCGTGCGGGAGGGCCACCCAGTCCGGGGTGGGGATGTCCGCCTCGCGGAGCACCGCCTTGGCCGACGGCTTGTCCCAGGCGAGCCGGGAGGCGCGGGCGTCGCACCCCACGTAAGGGACACCGCAGAGGTCGAGCACGCCGCGCAGCGAGCCGTCCTCGCCGGTCGCGCCGTGCAGGGCGATGACGACGGCGTCCGGCGGGTCGACGCTCAGGGCCGGCAGCAGGGTCACGTCGGCGTCCCGCAGCTCGGCGTCCATCCCGACGGCGCGCAGCGCGTCGAGCACCCGGCGGCCGGACCGGAGCGAGACGTCACGTTCGTAGGAGAGCCCGCCCGCGAGCACCAGCACCCGCAGGTCGGCGGTGACGGCGGAGTCGGTCACGACGGAACGGTCGGCAGCGGTGGGAGCCATGTCGGAATCATGCCAAGTCGGGACCCGGCGTGTCCGAGCCGGCCTGCCCCCGCCGCGATCCGGGGCGGCCGACCGCGCCGAACACCCGCCGCATGGCGATGTCCTGCTCCATGACGCCGGCCAGCCGGCGCACGCCCTCGCGGATCCGCTCCGGGGGCGGGAAGGAGAAGTTGAGCCGCATGTTGCCGCTACCCGTGCCGTCGGCGTAGAAGCCGGTGCCCGGCACGTACGCCACGCGGGCGGCGATGGCCCGCGGCATCATCGCCTTCGAGTCGAGGCCGTCGGGGAGGGTCGCCCAGACGAAGAGGCCGCCGCCCGGCGTCGTCCAGGTGGTGCCCGCCGGCATCAGGTCCTCCAGCGCGGCGAGCATCGCGTCGCGCCGTTCCCGGTAGACCTCGCGGTAGACCTTGAGCTGCTCCCGCCAGGGCATGGTGCCGAGGTAGGTGGAGACGGCGGCCTGCGCGTAGCCGCTGGGGCAGAGGATCTGCGCCTCGCTGGCGATGACCAGTTTGTCGCGGACGGCGTGCGGTGCCAGGATCCAGCCCACCCGCAGACCCGGGGCGAAGGTCTTGGAGAAGGTGCTGAGGTAGAAGACCCCGTCGCGGCGCCGCGCGCGCAGCGGCGCCGGCGCGTCCCCCTCGAAGCCCAGCTGACCGTACGGGTCGTCCTCGACCACCAGGAGGCCGGCGCGCTCGCAGATGTCGAGCACCCGTTCCCGCCGCTCCTCGGTGAGCGTCACGCCGGTCGGGTTCTGGTAGGTGGGGATGGTGTAGAGGAACTTCACCCGCCGGCCGGCGCGGGCCTGCTCGGCGATGGCCGCCTCCAGCGCCTCCGGGATCAGCCCGTCGTCGTCCATCGGCACGTGCACCACCTGCGCCTGGGCGGCTTGGAACACCCCGAGCGCGCCGACGTAGGTCGGGCCCTCGGCGAGCACCACGTCACCCGGGTCGAGGAAGAGCCGGGCCACCAGGTCGAGCGCCTGCTGCCCGCCGACGGTGACGACCACGTCCTCCGGGGAGGCGCCGCAGGCGGCGTCGATGCCGGAGAGTGCCATCACCTCGCAGATCCGCTCGCGCAGCTCCAGGGTGCCCTGGCCGATGCCGTACTGGAGGGTGGTGACGCCGTGCTCGGCGCCGAGCCGGCCGAGCATCTCACCGACGGCGTCGAGCGGCAGCGCCGCGATGTAGGGAGCGCCGCCGGCGAGCGAGACCACCTCCGGCCGGCTGGCCACCGCGAAGAGCGCGCGGATCTCCGAGGCGGTCATGCCCCGCACACGGCGGGCGTACCGGTCGGTGTAGTCGTCGAGCGTCGTGCCGGTCATGACATCACCTCGATGGCTGCTCGGGTGGATCCCGCCCCGCGTACCCGGGACAACGGCGACCATGGCGACGCGGGACGCCGGGTGCCGATCCTAGTCGCCCCTGCCAGGAAGGCCGCTACGACGTGACCAGCGTCCACATCGCGGACCACCGGCGGCCCTCCCGGAGGTGGTCGTTCGCGCGTCCCCTCCCGTGGCGTCCGGAACCGGCGTACGATCGCTCGTCGGGGGCAGGAAGGCGGCGTTGTCGTTCCGTGCCGGTCTCACCTCCGAGCCTAGTGTGGAGATGCGCCAATGTCGCGACGTCTGGTCAGCTTGACCCTCGACACCCTGGAGGACGTGCCCCGTCCGTGCCGGCAGTGCGTCTACTGGGAGCTTGACCCGGTTTCGGCGGACCGGGCCTGCGCCGCGGGCGACCCGGGGCTGGAGAAGGAGGCCTGGGTCTCGCAGACGCTGCTGGAGTGGGGGTCCTGCGGCAAGCTCGTCTACGTCGACGGGATGCCGGCCGGCTACGTCCTGTACGCCCCGCCGGCCTACGTGCCCCGCTCGATGGCGTTCCCCACCTCCCCGGTCTCGGCCGACGCGGCGCTGCTGATGACGGCCAACGTGGTGCCCGCCTTCGCCGGTGGCGGGCTGGGCCGGATGTTGGTCCAGGGGGTCGCCCGGGATCTCACCAAGCGCGGCATCAAGGCGATCGAGGCGTTCGGTGACGCGAAGTTCGGTGACGCGGCGGACCCGGCCGGCACCTGTGTCGCCCCGGCCGACTTCTTCCTCTCCGTGGGCTTCAAGACGGTCCGTCCGCACCCGCGCTTCCCCCGCCTCCGGCTGGAGCTGCGTACGGCCCTGAGCTGGAAGTCCGACGTCGAGTACGCGCTGGAGAAGCTGCTCGGCTCGATGAGCCCCGAGACGCTGCTCCGCCCGGTCCGCCCGGCCCCGGCCACCCGCTCCACCGCCGGCTGACCGCGCCGACCGCCCACCCGCTCCACGACAGCACCGGCCGCTGCCCGGCCCACGACCGCGCCGACCGCCGTTCAGTCCACCACCGTGCCGGCGGCCACGACCGCCCGCAGTTCGCTCACGTCGATCGAGCCGGTCGGCACGTCCCGCTCCACGGGGAAGTACATTCGCTGCACCGCGGCCACGACGGCCTCGGCCACCAGGTCCCGGAACCGGGGGTCGACCAGCCGGGCCCGGTCGCCGGGCGAGGTGAGGTAGCCGACCTCGACGCGTACGGCCGGCATCCGGGTCAGCCGGAGCAGGTCCCACGCCTTCGCGTGCGTACGGCAGTCGCGCAGCCCGGTACGGGCGACGATCTCCCGCTGCACGAGCCCGGCGAGCCGTTCCCCGGTCGCCGAGGTGACCCCGTTGTCGGTGCCGTAGTGGTAGGTCGCGACGCCCTCGGCCGCCGGGTTGGCGTGCCCGTCGAGGTGCAGCGAGATGAACACGTCGGCCCCGAGCGAGTTGGCCAGCTCGGCCCGGTCGACGTCCGGCAGGCAGTCCTCCGGGGCCGGCCCGCGGGTGAGCTGCACCCGGACGCCGGAGGCGGCGAGCCGGCCCTCCAGCCGACTGGCCAGGTCGTGCACCAGGTCCGCCTCGGTCCACCGCAGCCGCCCGTCCGGCACCACCACGCCCGGGTCGGTGCCCCCGTGACCGGGGTCGACGACCACGGTCCGCCCCACCAGCGTCGGGCCGGACTGCCGGATGGCGTCGGACTCGCGCAGCCACTGCGGCCGCCCGCCGACGACCTTGCGCCCGAGCCGGCGCAGCGCGTTCATGGTGTGCGGCCCGCACGAGCCGTCGGGCGTCAGCCCGACCTCGCGCTGGAACTGGGCGACCGCCCGGGAGGTCCGTACGCCGTAGATCGCGTCGGCGCGGCCCACGTCGTACCCCATCTCCAGCAGTCGTTCCTGGAGCGACCGGACGTCCTCGCCGGTGAGCGGCTCGGAAACCGAGTGGTAGAGGGTGCGGGCGCCGAGCCGCCAGCGGGCGGCGTCCAGGGCCCGCCAGGTCTCCGCGCCGACCCGGCCGTCCACGCTGAGACCCCGGGACTGCTGGAAGGCCCGTACGGCCCGTTCGGTGTGGGCGTCGAACTCGTCGGCGTCGGGTGCCATCGGCGCGAGCAGGTCGAGGCCGGTCAGCACCGTACGGATCTCGGTGACCGCGGGTCCACGGTCACCGGGTCGGATCGGACGCACGCACGACCCCCTCTGCACGGACGCTGGCTGGCCGGGCGGCCCCGGGGTTGAGGTTATGCGTTCCGGGGACCTCAGGTGGGCGCGCCGGGAAAAGACGTCGACCCCGTCCCCCGGGCGGACCGGGTACGGGGTCGACGTGCGTACGTGCAGCTCAGAGCGCCGATTCGATGAGCCTGACCAGCTCACCCTTCGGCTTGGCGCCGGCGATCGACTGCACCGGCTCGCCGTTCTTGAACACGGTGAGGGTCGGGACGGACATTACCCGGTACGCGCGGGCGGTCTCCGGGTTCTCGTCGATGTTGAGCTTGACGATGGTGACCTGGTCGCCCATCTCGCCGGCGATCTCCTCCAGCAGCGGCGACACCTTGCGGCACGGCCCGCACCACTCGGCCCAGAAGTCCACCAGAACCGGCTTGTCGGACTTCAGCACGTCGGCGGCGAAACTCGCGTCGGTGACCGACTTCGTTGCTCCCACTATGACTCTCCTCCGGAGTTCTTGGTTGTTCAGCCCTGCAGCGTGGCGATGAAGCGCTCGGCGTCCAGCGCGGCGGCGCAGCCCGTACCGGCGGCGGTGATGGCCTGCCGGTAGGTGTGGTCCACCAGGTCGCCGGCGGCGAAGACACCGGGCACGCTGGTCCGGGTGCTCGGCGACTGGACCTTCACGTAGCCCTCGTCGTCCAGCTCCACCTGACCCCGGAAGAGCTCGCTGCGCGGGTCGTGACCGATGGCCACGAAGACGCCGGTGACGTCGAGGACCTTGGACTCGCCGGTGTGCGTGTTGCGCACCCGTACGCCCGAGACCTTGCCGTCGTCGCCGAGGATCTCCTCGACCACGGTGTTCCACTCGACCTTGATCTTGTCGTTGCCCAGTGCCCGCTCGGCCATGATCTTGCTGGCCCGGAAGGAGTCCCGGCGGTGGATGATGGTGACCGACTCGGCGAACCGGGTGAGGAAGCTGGCCTCCTCCATCGCCGAGTCACCGCCGCCGACGACCACGATGTGCTGGTTGCGGAAGAAGAAGCCGTCGCAGGTGGCGCAGGACGAGACGCCGTGGCCCAGGTACTCCTGCTCGCCCGGGACGCCCAGCGGACGCCACGCCGAGCCGGTGCTGAGGATGACGGCCTTCGCCCGGTAGGCGGTCTGACCCACCCAGACGGTGCTGACCGCGTCGGAGCCGACGCTGCCGGTGTCCTTCAGTTCCACCCGCGTCACGTCGTCGGTGAGGAACTCCGCGCCGAAGCGCTCGGCCTGCTTGCGCATGTTGTCCATCAGCTCGGGGCCGAGGATGCCGTCGGCGAAACCGGGGAAGTTCTCCACCTCGGTCGTCGTCATCAGCGCGCCGCCGGACTGCACGCCCTCGATGATGAGCGGCTTGAGGTTGGCGCGCGCCGCGTAGACCGCCGCCGTGTAACCGGCCGGCCCGGAGCCGATGATGATCAGGTTGCGGACCTCGTCCACTGCCGTCTCCCGATAGTGTTGTTCGCCATCGGCGCGCGCACCGATGCCGATCCGATGCCGACGCCCCTCGCGGTGCCGGCAGTCTGATGTGCAGAACGTCATCGTACGAACCGGGAATTCCCGAGCCGGTCATCCGGTGGGTCAGGTCACGTGGACGGTCAAACGTCCGGTGGCCGCGAATTCACCCTACCCGCGTGCGGTAGCGGCTGTCCGAGCCGGATCCGGGCACCCCGCATTCCGGTCCGCTCACCCAGGCCCAGAGGGCGCCGCTGTTGTCAGTGAACCGGACGACCAGCGCCGGCTGGCCCTGGAAGCGGGCGTAGTCGACCACGTCGACCACCAGCGGCCCGCCGCCGTGCTCGGCGCCGATCTCGTGGATGCAGTCGCTCAGCGCGGCCGGGTCGGTGAGCCGGTCGAGGCCGACCGCGTCGCCGGGCAGCCGCCCACCCTCCGCCTGGCCGTCCGGCCCGGGGCCGGCGCTGAACTGCTGCGCCCGCATCGTCGGCGAGACGTCGGCCAGGGACGCGGGTGTGTAGTCCCTCCCACTGCGCAGTGTGGGCTCGCCCGCCCGGAACGGCGTGCCGGCGGGGGCGGCGACCTTCGGTTCGGTCGGCCGGGACAACGCCGTGTCCGCGGCCCCGTCCCCCTGCTCGCCGGTGAGCTGACTGACGCCCAGCCCGACCGCCGCGATCGACACCGCGGCGAGCGCGACCGGGCCGGCCAGCCGGGACCAGCGGCGACGCCGTCGGCCCGGCCCCGTGGTCGCGCCCCGGCCGGGCTCCGAGCGGGGTACGCCGGCAGGGCGCCGCGCGGACCCGCCGAACGGCTGTGCCGGCACGACCCCGCCCGACCTGCCCGTCCCCGGCTCGTCGGCCGGCAGCGCGTCGCCGCCCCCGGCCCCGGAGCGAACGTCCTCGGAGCGGGCCGGCACGGAGTCGCGCGGCTCGGGACGCACCAGGTCGGAGCGGGCCGGCGTCGGATCGAGCGGGCCGGAGTCGGGCGCGGGGGCGTTGGCCAGGGCCGCGACGAGCCGGTCGGTGACGTCCGTGGGCATCTCGGGGGCCGGGCCGGCCCAGGCGGCGGCCAGGTCGGCCCGGACGCCTGCCAGGGCCGGGGCCAGCAGCGCGTACGCCTCCGCCCAGGCCACGTCCTCGTCGACCAGCCGGGCGACGCGCGCTTCGTCCGGGGTGCCGTCCAGCGCCCCGCCGACGTAGTCGGCGAGCAGGTCGTGGTCGACCTCTCCGAACCCCCCGGCCGTCACACGTCCTCCTGGTGGGCATCCTGCCGGGACCGTCCCGACCCCGATCGGACGCCCTCGGGCGGTCGCGGGTTCCCTCCGGTGACGGCCGGCACGTTGGGGCCCGCCGCCGGGGCGGGCTGCGGCGACTCCTGCCGCTGCGGGGCGGGGCCCGGCGGCTCGGACTGCTGTGGGGCGGGCCGGGGGCGCAGGTGCCCGAGTTGCGTCGCGAGGCGGGCCCGGCCCCGGGCGCACCGGCTCTTGACCGTGCCCTCGGCGACGCCGAGGATCCGGGCCACCTCGGCCACCGGGTAGCCCTGCACGTCCACCAGGACCAGCGCCGCCCGCTGCTCGGCCGGCAGCCCGGCGAGCGCCTGGCGGACCACCAGCGCCGTGTCGTGGTCGTGGACGGGAGCCGCCGGCTCGACGCCGCCGGTGGCGGAGCCGGAGTCGCCGTCCCGGACCCCGTCCGGCAGCGGGACCGTGGGATGCGCCTGCCGGCGGCGGATCCTGTCCAGGCAGGCGTTCACGACGATCCGGTGCAGCCAGGTGGTGACCGCCGAGTCGCCCCGGAACCGGCCGGCGGCGCGATGGGCGGACAGCAGCGCGTCCTGGAGGGCGTCGGCGGCCTCCTCGCGGTCGCCGAGCGTCCGCAGCGCCACCGCCCAGAGGCGGTCGCGGTGCCGGTGGAACAGCTCGGTGAAGGCGTCCCGGTCGCCCGCCACGTGGGCGTGCAGGAGTTCGAGGTCCGTCGGCCCGGCCGGCGGCACCGACGACGCGACCGGTGGGCCGCTCGCTCCGCCCACCGGTCCACCGCCCGTCCGCTCCCCGCGTATGCCCATCACCACGTCCGGCGGGTGCGGTGCCCTGGGCGCGGCGGCCGGCTCACGATCCCTGGACCGTGATCTCCTGGACGCCGAGCTTGTAGCCGCCGTCGCTCGGGGGCAGCTCGGTGATCCAGAGCAGCAGGTAGCGGTACTTCTGGTCGGCGTTGAAGCCGTTGAAGGTCATCTTGGTGCCGTCGTGCTCCTCGAACGGCTGCCCGATCGGCTTCCCCTTGTATTCGGCGTAGAGCTGGCCGTCGCCCGTCGACGACGAGGGCGGGTTGGATGCTCCGGTGAGCAGTTCCGCGGAGGCGCCCCGGGCGGAGAGGAGCACCTGCACCGACTTGACGGTGTGCTCGCCGCCGAGGTCGATCCAGACCCCCATGCCCTTCTTCAGGTTGCCGAAGTTGGACCGGTTGTAGGTGTCGGTCTCCCAGCCCTTGTCCTCGTTGTTGTCGAAGACCTTCTCGGCTCCACCGAGCTCGTCCCGGGACTTGCTGTCCGGGTCGATGATCCGCGCCGCGCTGATCTTCAGCGGTCCGGTCGTGGTGGCGGCCGGGGTGGCTTCGCCGGCGGGCGGGGCCGACGAGGGGGCGGCGACCGGGCTGGGCCGTGGATCGTCACCGCCACGCAGCGCGCTGATGCCGACCAGCAGGCCGACCAGGGCGACCGCCAGCAGACCGGCGATGCCGATCGCGACCTTCCGGCCGCCGGCCGCGGCCAGCGGGGACGGCTCGTCGCCGGTGTCGGCGGCGAAGCGCAGCGGGCCCGTGTTGTCCAGGAACTGCTCGTCGGCCGGCACGTCCAGGCGGGCCAGCTCGGCGGCGAGCACGTCCGACGAGGGCGGCGCGATCTCGGCGTCGAGCAGGTCCATGGTGAGGTCGTCGAGGTACGCCGGCACGCCCGCCCGGACCTGCCGGGGAGCGGCGATCGCGCCGGCGGCGTCGCGGACGGCGTCGGGGATGGCGGCCCGGCCGTGGCCGGCGGTGGCGCCGCGCAGCGGGGCCTCGGCGTGCGGCCAGTGCCCGGTCAGGGCGAAGTAGAGGATCCCGCCGATCGCGCGGACGTCGCTCTGCTGGCTGTCGTCGCCGTCGGTACGCGCGTCGGCCAGCACCACCCGGCCGTCGTCACTGATCATCACCGTGCCGGGGTGGACGTTGCCGTGCACCATGCCGGTGGCGTGCACGGCGGCGAGGGCGCTGGCGACGGCGTTGCCGATGGTGGTGGCACGGGCCGGGTCCAGCGGGCCGTCGGCGGCCAGCTCGCGCAGGGACTGCCCGTCGACCCACTCGCGCACCACGTACGCCCGCTCGGCCTCGTCGATCGCGTCGTAGACGCCGACCAGGTTGGGGTGGATGACCCGGCTCGCCGCGACGGCGCCCTGGAGCATCTCGGTGGCGGAGTCGCCACCCGGGTAGCGCAGCACGACCGCGACGGGACGGCGGAGGATGACGTCGACGCCCCGCCAGACCAGCCGACCCGCGCTGTCGTTGTTGATGTGCTCGACCAGCTCGTAACGCTCGGCGAGGATCTCACCGGCCGTGGGAGCACCGAAGGTCATGACGTGCGGAGCGCTCTCCTCCGCCTCCTGACCCTCGCCGACCTGGGTCACCCGTCCTCCCTCGGTGATCGTGTCGATCGATGGACCCGCGCTGCTGGGCATGTGGCTTCCCGCTCTGCCTTCGAAGGAACCGGCCGACCGGTGTCGACGCGGAGCGTCGGCGCCTGCCGTACCCGTCGAGAGCGACCTTACCCGGGTTGGCGGTCTCCCCGACATGTCATCTTCGCGCCGCTCCCGGGTCGGGCTGCCGGCCGGCGATCAACTTGTCCGGTTGCGACCGTTGTCAGCCACGTTGCTGGCACATGTACTAACCAATCTAGACGTTGACCGCAAGTGCTCGCCGGAGGGGTTGACCTGTGTGGCGGCGACGCCGACGCCCCCGGGTTCCCTCCGACCGTGCCGCCATGCTCAGCCGTACGGCTGGTTATCCACAGGCCCGTCCGGCGGCTGAGCGGTGAATCGCGGAGTTATCCACAGGCGCATCCCCAGGCTGGTGATCCTCGTTCACAGAGCGTGCAGACCATCCGAGGGGCGTCGGCCCGCACCCGAGCGCGGCGCGTCAGCGGCCCAGCCGGCGGCGGACCATGCCGACGACCTCGGTGATCTCACCGATCCGCAGCGCCATCGCGAGCCCGAGGTAGGTCCCGCCGATCACCGCGCCACCGATCACGAGCTGGATGATCGCCTCCAGGCGGGTCGGCGTGTCGTCGCCCGGCAGCAGCTTGACCACGATCAGACCGACCACCGCCGCCCCGAGCGCCGCGACCAAGACCCGGCCACCGGTGCGCATGATCTCGCCGAGGCCGATCCGTCCGACCCGGGGGCGGAGCAGCCAGGCGGAGGCGATCGCGGCGGCCAGATAGGAAACCGCGTTGCCGATCATCATCCCGGCGCCGGCGAAGCTGGCCGAGAAGGCGGCGAAGAGCACGATCTGCACCCCGACGCGGAGCGCCACCACCGGGATGTTGATCAGCGCCGGGGTGCGGGTGTCCGGCAGCGCGTAGAAGGCGAAGGTGAACAGCTGGCTCACCGCGAACGGCACCAGCGCCAGTGCGGCGGCCAGCAGCACCACGGAGGTGGCGGTGGCGTTGTCCTCGTTGAAGGCGCCGAACCGGAACAGGGTGAACGCGATCGGGGTGGCGAGGACGGCGTAGCAGACCGCGATCGGGGCGAGCACCGCGGTGACCGTGCGTGTGCCCCGGGCCAGGTCGGCGGCGACGTCGGCGTACCGGCCGTCGGCGGCGGCGGCGCTCATCCTGGGCATCAGCGCGGTGATGATCGAGACGGCGATGATGCCGTGCGCTGTCATCAGCAGCAGGAAGACGTTGTTGTAGATCATGGGACCGGCGGCGTTCTCCTTGCCGGCCCGGGTCAACAGGTTGAACAGCACGATCAGGCCGAGCTGGCTGACCGCGACGTAGCAGAACATCCACGCCCCGAGCCGGCCCAGCTCACGCAGGCCCAGCTCCCGGAAGTCGAAGCGGAGCTTCCACCGGAAACCGACCTTGCGCAGCGCCGGCAGCAGCCCGGCCGCCTGGATCGCCACGCCGAGCAGGGTGCCGCCGCCGATCAGCAGGATCCGCCCGGTGGTCATGTCCTCCGGCTGGACGGTCGTCGCCCCGAAGACGGCGATGTAGAGCCCGGCGGTGCCGATCACCACCAGGTTGTTCAGGATCGGCGTCCACATCGGCGCGGCGAAGTGCCCCCGGGTGTTGAGTACCGCGCTGATCAGCGCGCTGAGCCCGGAGAAGAAGATCATCGGCAGCATCAGGCGCGACAGCCCAGTGACCAGTTGCGAATACTCGCCAGTCGACTCCCCGCTGCCGTAGAGCCTGGTTAGCGGCAAGGCCAGGGCGACCGCGAGCAGGGCCGCCGCGCCGAGCGCGAGCACCGCCAGGGTGAGCAGCCGCTGGGCGTACGCCTGACCGCCGTCGGCGTCGGTCTTGCGCCGGCGCACCAGCACCGGGATCAGCACGCTGGTGAGCACGCCGCCGAGCAGGAACTCGTAGACCATCCCGGGCAGGATCTGCGCGGTGGTGTACGCGTCGCCGACCAGCGCGCCGCCGAGCGCCCCCGCGATCACCAGGGTGCGCAGGAAACCCGTACCCCGGCTGACGAGGCTGCCGATCGCCATCACCGCGCTGTTGGTCGCGGCGCTGGCCTCGGCAACCTGCTCCTGCGGCGGCGCGGTCGACTCCATGGCCGGCTGGTTGAGCGGCTCGGCGGAGATGAACGTCGCGCCGTCCGACGGCCGGCCGGGCGCGGCGCCGCCCTGGGCGGCGTTCGCGCTGCGGTAGAGACCGCCGCTCATCTTGTCGCCTCCAAGGCAGAGGGGGTACGTCCGAGCCGGGCACGGGCCCGCACGTCACAGACGATAGTCAACAGTCGCCCGATACCCGCGCCCGGCGGACCGCATCCCCGCCGGGACCGATAGTCTGGCGCTCCCATGTCCGAAGCCTCCGCTCCCCACGCCGCCGACCGCCGCGAACTCACCGCCGCGCAGCGCAACGCCGTCGCCGAACTGCTCCGGGTCTCCCCGGTCGCCGACGAGCTGGGCCGCCGGTTCGCGCGGGCCGGCCACGAGTTGCACCTGGTGGGCGGTTCGGTCCGCGACGCCCTGCTCGGCCGCCTCGGCGACGACCTCGACTTCTGCACCGACGCGCACCCGGACGAGACCCTGCGCATCGTGCGCGGCTGGGCCGAGTCGATCTGGGAGACCGGCCGGGAGTTCGGCACCATCGGCTGCCAGCGCGACGGGCTGCGGCTGGAGATCACCACCTTCCGGGCCGAGTCGTACGACCAGGTCAGCCGCAACCCGATCGTCGAGTACGGCACCGATCTCGCCGAGGACCTGCGGCGGCGCGACTTCACCATCAACGCGATGGCGGTCAGCCTGCCCGAGCACCGCTTCACCGACCCGCACGGCGGGCTGGACGACCTCGCCGCCAAGGTGATCCGCACCCCGGGCACGCCCGGGGAGTCCTTCGGCGACGACCCGCTGCGGATGCTGCGCGCGGCCCGGTTCGCCGCCCAACTGCGCTTCGCGGTGCACCCCGACGTCCACGCGGCGATGACCCTGATGGCCGCCGACCTGGACCGGATCACCGCCGAGCGGATCCGCGACGAGTTCACCAAGCTGCTCTGCGGCGCGGACCCGATCACCGGGCTGCGGCTGCTGGTCGACACCGGGCTCGCCGAGCGATTCCTGCCCGAGCTGACCGGGCTGAAGCTCACGATCGACGAGCACGCCCAGCACAAGGACGTCTACGAGCACACCCTCACGGTGGTGAGCAACGCCGTCTCGTACGAGACCGACGGGCCGGACTTCATCCTGCGGATGGCCGCGCTGATGCACGACGTCGGCAAGCCGGCGACCAAGGCGGTGGGCCCGGACGGCCGGGTCAGCTTCCACCACCACGAGGTGGTCGGGGCCCGGCTGACGAAGGCCCGGATGAAGGCGCTGCGCTACCCCAAGGAGATCACCTCCAAGGTCACCGCGCTGGTCGCGCTGCACCTGCGGTTCTACGGCTACGGCCGGGGCGAGTGGACCGACTCGGCGGTGCGCCGCTACGTCGCCGACGCCGGCGACCTGCTGCCGCGCCTGCACAAGCTGACCCGGTCGGACTGCACCACCCGTAACCGGCGCAAGGCCGCCCAGCTCGCCGCGGACTACGACGCGCTGGAGGAGCGGATCGCCCGGATCGCCGCCGAGGAGGATCTGGCGAGGGTCCGGCCCGACCTGGACGGCAACGCGATCATGGAGCTGCTGGGCGTGCCGCCGGGGCCGGTCGTCGGGCGGGCCTGGAAACACCTCAAGGAGCAGCGCCTGGAGCGCGGCCCGCTGGACCGCGACGAGGCCGAGGCGGAGCTGCTGCGCTGGGCCCGGGACGAGGGCATCGTCGAGTAGTCGGCCACACGACCAGGGCGCCGCCCCCGGGCCGGGGACGGCGCCCTGTCGCGGCAACGGCCACACCGCTGCCCGGTGCGTCAGCGGGTCTCGACCGCCGTGGCGTCGACCGACGGCTTGCCGTTGCCGGGCGAGGACGACGCCGAGCCGAGCTTCGCCAGCAGGCCGGCCAGGTCGATCCCGGTCAGGTCGCTGCCGAGCTGGAGCCCCTGGGCCACGTTGCCCGCCACCGACTTCGTCAGCGACGAGGCGCCGTCGGTGGAGATGACGGTCATCTTGTCGATCGCGCCGATCGGGGCGCTGGCCGCCTCGACCACCTGCGGCAGCACCTTGACCAGCAGGTCCAGCACGGCGGCCTCGCCGTACGCCGCGAACGCCTCGGCCTTGCGGGCCATGGCGTCGGCCTCGGCCTGGCCCTTGGCCAGGATGGCCGCGGCCTCGGCCTGGCCCTCCCGCTCGACCGCCTCGGCGATGGCGGAGCGGCGGCGCTGCTCGGCCTCGCCCTCCTTGGCGCCCTCGATCGCGTTGGCCTCGGCCAGCGCGGCCCGGCGGGCCCGCTCGCCCTCACCGGTGAGCCGGGCCTGCTCGGCGGCGGCCTGCGCGGCGGCGATGACGGCCTGCCGCTGCGCGTCGGCGTTCAGCACGGCCGCGTTGCGGGCCGCCTCGGCCTCCTGCTCCACCTTGTACCGGGCCGCGTCCGCCGGCTTGCGCACCTCGGTGTCGAGCTGGCGCTGCTTGAGTTCGGCGTTGCGCTCGGCAACCTTCTGCTGCTCGGAGAGGATCGCCTGGTCCCGTTCGGCCTGGGCGAGCGGCCCGGCCGCGGCGGACTTGGCCTTGGCCGCGTCGATCTCCGCCTGGATGGCGGCCTGCTTGAGCGACAGGTTCCGGTTGGCCTCGGCGATGGCCTCCTCGGCGAGCAGCCGCTCCTGCTCGGCCTGCTGGCGGGCGCGCGCCTCGGCGATCGCCGCGTCCTTGAGCACCCGGGCCGCCTCCGGCCGGCCGAGGTCCTGCAGGTAGGAACCCTCGGCCAGGATGTCCTGGAGCTGGAAGGTGTCCAGCACCAGGCCCTGGTTGGTCATCGAGTGCTCGGCCTCCTCGGCGACCGCGCTGGCGAACGCCGCCCGGTCCCGGATGACCTCCTCGACGGTGAGCCGGCCGACGATCGAGCGCAGCGCGCCGGCGAGCACCTCCCGCGTGAAGTCCTCGATCTCGTCCTGCTGGTGCAGGAATCGCTGGGCGGCGGCGCGGATGGCGTCCTCGGTGCCGCCGACCTTGACGATCGCGACGCCGTGCAGCTCGGTGCGGATGCCCTGCTTGCTGACCGCGCCCTTGATGCCGACGTCGATCCGCCGGCTGGACAGGTCGAGCGACTGGAGCTTCTGCACCACCGGCAGGACGAAGACGGACGCGCCGAGCACGACCTTCTGCCCGGACATGTCGGTGGACCGGCCGCCGTCGGCGGTCTGGGTGGTGCGGCCCTTGCGGCCGGTGACGATGAAGGCCTCGTTCGGCCCGGCGACCTTGATTCGGGAGAGGACGAAGAGCGCGAGCACGATGACGAGGAGGACCGCGCCGCCGATGGCGATGAGAAGGGGCATGTGACCGTCCTGATCTGCGATGAGGGGGTTCAGTAGGTTTCGACGTGCACGCTGGTCTCGCTGAGTGCCTCGACCACGAAGATCTGGGCACCGACCGGGATCGGTCGGTCGGCCCGGGCGTTGAGCTTGACCGGCTGGCCGGCCACCCGGACCCGGACCTCGCCGTAGCCGTCGGCGGGCACCGGGGTGACCACCAGGCCGAGCGCGCCGACCAGGTGGTGGCGGGTGGGGGTGGGGTCGGTGCGCATGTCGCGGGCCGCCCGGCTCAGCCGGGACGCCGCCCACGCGGTGGGCACGGCGGCGACGAGGCCGCCGGTCAGCGCCACCGCGATCATCGCGGGGGTACGCCCGCCGAGCAGCTCGTTGGCGATCGCGGCGCCGAAGCCGAGCGCCCCGGTGAACCCGGCGACCGCCTCGACCGACACGGGACCGTCGAAGTCCGGGTTGCCGAAGTGCAGCAGCTCGGTGCCGAGCAGGGCGAGCGCCAGCACCGCGACGCCCGCTCCGCCGATGATGAGGAAGATCAGTGTCCCCGTGGCCACGACCTGCACCGTATCGATCTGGCGCAACGTGCCGCCGAACCCGCCCGACACGGAATCTAGCTGTTGACAAGATTCCGGCGAGCAGTCAATCTTGACAATGACAAGACGGAGGTGCCCATGTCCTCGGCAACCCTGACCACCGCCGGCATCCTGCTGATCACCGTCGTCACGGTGGCGTACGGCGGGCTGACCCTGCTCATGCACCTGACCCGACGCAAGGCCGGCTACCTCGACAATCCGGTCCGCCGGGGCCTGTGGACCGCCGGCCACGCGCACGCCGGGGTGCTGGTCCTCTTCGCGCTGGCCGTGCTGCCCTACGTCGACCAGGCCGACGCGTCCGACGGCACCCGCACGCTCATCCGCACCCTGCTCGTGGCGGCGCCGGTTCTGATGCCGCTCGGCTTCTTCCTCTCGGTGGCCCGGCCGCAGGACACCAGGCCCAACAAACTGATCTGGCTGACCGTCGCGGGCGGCGCCAGCCTCAGCGCCGGCGCCCTGCTGCTCGGCTTCACCCTGCTCTGATCAGGCCGTCCGGGGCGGGATGCCGGCGGCCACCCGACGGCGTCGCCGGGGCGCACCAGCCAGGCCGGACGCGACCGGGACAATGGGGAGATGCGCTGGACCGTGCTCGACTCCCCGATCGGCGAGTTCTCCGTCGCCACCGACGGGGCCCACGTGTGCCGGGCCCACTTCGGCCGGGTCGGCACGGCCGACGAGGAGCCGGGCGACGAGACGGCCCGGCAGGCCGTGACGGAGCTGCGGGCGTACTTCGCCGGCGAGCTGACCGAGTTCTCGGTGCCGCTGGCGGTGCCGGGCGGTTCCGACTTCGAGCGCGGCGTCTGGCGGGAGATGACCCGCATCCCGTACGGGGAGACGCTCACCTACGGCGAGGTGGCCCGGCGGCTCGGCGACCAGGGCGCCGCGCGCGCGGTCGGGGTGGCCTGCAACCGCAACCCGATCCCGGTGCTCGTGCCGTGCCACCGGATCGTCGGGGCGGGCGGCAAGCTGGTCGGCTTCGGCGGCGGCCTGGACCGCAAGGTGAAGCTGCTCGAACTGGAGGCCGGGGTCGCCCTGCGACGCGCCTGGTCCTGACGCGGGGTCGCCCTGCGCCCGGCTGGTGCTGATCTGGGGCGGAGTCGTCCCGCCGGCACCCGGCGAGGTCAGTCCGGGGCGGGCAGGCAGCCGCCGTCGGCGATGCGGGTGCCGATCTCCACGGCGACGTCGCCCGCGCGGACGCTGCCGAAGACGCACGCCCGGCCGGTCCATCCCGCGAAGAGCAGGCCGTCACCGGGGCCGAGGTCGAGCCGGCCCGGCGGCCGGACGGTGACGTCGGTCAGCCCGGTCGCGGCGACGGCCCGCCGGACGGATTCCTCCCCGGGAGCCTCCCGCCCACCGGCGGCCAGGAGGTTGAGGCTCCGCATGACTTCCGCCGCGCAGGCTCGGGCACCGCTGGCCGCCTCCGCATCGAGCGTGCCGCGCTGCCGGAAGGCGTCGTTGGCCGCCTGCTGACGGCGGAACTCCTCCGCGCGCCGCTGCTCGTCGGTTAGTGGCTGGCCGCCTGGTCGGCTCGGCATGGCGGTCGGGGCACCGTCGGCGGTCCGGGTGGCCCCTCCTGGGCGCGCGACGGGGGTTCTCGCGCCGACGCAGCGGGCCTCGGCGACCGTCGCAGAGGTGGCCGGCAGGGCCGGTGCGATGCTGCCGTTCGGTGCGGAGGCCGGACCGGTGCCTGGAACGGTGCCCGGAGCCGCGCAGCCAGCGAGGACCGGAAGAAGCACGGTGCCGCCGACCGCGCCGATCGCCCATCGCGCCGCTCGGTGGCCGGGGCGTGGGACGGACGTCACGGCGATCAGCCTAACCGCGCGTCGCCGATCGCTCGACCCCGTGTGACGCCGGTGGTCGTCGCGCGTACGGCGGTGGGAGAGCCGGACACGGCGAAGGCCGGGTCCGTGCGGACCCGGCCTTCGGTGGTGCTGGTGGTCGGCGCGTCAGCGCTCGACCTCACCGGCGATGAACGCCTCGACGGCGGCGTGCGCGTCGTGGTCGGCGTACTGCACCGGCGGGGACTTCATGAAGTACGACGAGGCCGACAGGATCGGGCCGCCGATCTTCCGGTCCAGCGCGATCTTCGCGGCGCGGACGGCGTCGATGATCACGCCGGCCGAGTTCGGCGAGTCCCACACCTCGAGCTTGAGCTCGGCGTTGAGCGGGGTGTCGCCGAAGGAACGACCCTCCAGACGGATGTACGCCCACTTGCGGTCGTCGAGCCACGGCACGTGGTCCGACGGGCCGATGTGCACGTCGCTCTTGCTCATCTCGTGCGGGATCTGGGACGTGACCGACTGCGTCTTCGAGATCTTCTTCGAGACCAGCCGGTTGCGCTCCAGCATGTTCATGAAGTCCATGTTGCCGCCGAAGTTGAGCTGGTACGTGCGCAGCAGCTCGACCCCGCGGTCCTCGAAGAGCTTCGCCAGCGCGCGGTGCACGATGGTGGCGCCGACCTGGCTCTTGATGTCGTCACCGACGATCGGCAGGCCCGCGTCCTCGAACTTCTTCGCCCACTCGGGGTCGGAGGCGATGAAGACCGGCAGGGCGTTCACGAACGCGCAGCCGGCGTCGATCGCGGCCTGCGCGTAGAACTTGTCGGCCTGCTCGGAGCCGACCGGCAGGTAGGAGACGACGACGTCGACCTGCGCGTCGCGCAGCGCCTGCGCCACGTCGACCGGCTCGGCGTCGGACTCTTCGACGATCTCGCGGTAGTACTGGCCCAGACCGTCGAAGGTCGGGCCGCGCTGCACGGTCACGCCGGTCGGCGGCACGTCGCAGAGCTTGATGGTGTTGTTCTCGCTGGCGACGATCGCCTCGGCGAGGTCCATGCCCACCTTCTTGGCGTCCACGTCGAACGCCGCGACGAACTGCACGTCCGAGACGTGGTAGTCGCCGAAGGTGACGTGCATGAGACCCGGGACGCGGTCGTTCGGGTCGGCGTTCCGGTAGTACTCCACGCCCTGCACGAGGGACGAGGCGCAGTTACCCACACCGACGATGGCGACGCGGACGGAGCCCATAGCGTCTGCCTCCTTCTTCTTCATCACGGCCGCTCTTTCCTGGACTCTCCAGGCGGAGGCGGGCTGTTGTCTTCTCGTCGGCCGCCGGCCGTCCCGGTTTCCGGGACCGTCGGGGCACGGCCGGAGCGCTCGTTGGCGATGAGCTCCTCCAGCCAGCGGACCTCGCGCTCACAGGCGTCCAGGCCATGGCGCTGCAGTTCCAGCGTGTACGCGTCGAGGCGTTCGGCCGCGCGGCCGAGCACGTCGCGAAGCCCTTCGCGACGCTCCTCGATCTTTCGCCGGCGACCCTCCAGGATGCGGAGTCGGGTCGCCTGGTCGGTCCGGGCGAAGAACGCGAAGTGCACGCCGAAGCCCGTGTCGTCGTACGTCTCGGGCCCGGCCTGTGCGATCAGTTGGGCGAAGCGTTCCTTGCCCTCCGCGGTGATTTTGTAGACCACCCGACCTCGTCGGCTGGTCAGCGCGGGAACCTCCTCGGCGGTGGCGGGTGTCTCGGCGGCCTCGGTGATCCACCCCGCCGCCTGCAACCGACGCAGGGTCGGGTAGAGCGAGCCGTAGCTGATCGCCGCCCGGATCGCCCCGAGTTTGGCGGTCAGCTCCTTGCGCAGCTCGTAGCCGTGCATCGGAGACTCCTGCAGGAGGCCGAGGATGGCGAGCTCGAGCACGGGCCATCCTCTCTGTACCCTCTACGCGGAGTGGTAACCGCCGCGATGTATCGGACCGATACATCGCACGCTAGCGGATCACCGTGATCAGGGCAAACCCCCGTTTCCGCGGTTCTGTGGTCACGCATCGTCACCGTGGTCGCCCCGTCCGGCGAGACCGCGTACCCTCTTCCGCATGCGTACGCAGCGCCAGATGGTGGACTACTCGCTCCGGAAGCGAGCGGTGCTGCGTGAGCTCCTCGCCGGTCGGGTCGGCACGTACGACGTCTGCGACGCGTCGCCGTACCTGAAGAACGCCGCCCGCTACCACGGCGAACCGACGGACGAGCGGTGCCCGATCTGCCGGAGCGAGAACCTGACGCGCGTCCACTACATTTACGGCGACGAACTCAAGCAGTCCGCCGGCCAGGCCCGGACGCTGGCCGAGTTGCCCGTACTGGCGATGACGCTGCGTGAGTTCCAGGTCTTCGTGGTGGAGGTGTGTCTCGGCTGTGACTGGAACCATCTCGTCGAGCAGTACCTGCTCGGCCGGGACGGGCTGGCCGAGGGCGCGGAGGGCGGGCCGGAGCAGGACGCGGTGGGCGGCGCGGCCGCCTCGGGCACCGGTGCGGCCGGTCGACGGAGGCGAGAGGCGCAACGGTGATCCTGGCTCGATCGGCCGACCCCGGCCAGCACGTGCGCGCCCGGGGTGACCGACGGATCGTTGGTCTGATTGGCCCGATTGATTCACAACTGACACCGGTCGACCGGCACGCGTGTGCCACCCCGGCGGGTGTCCCATCTCACGGCAAACCGGTGGCGGCGCGGTCGCGCCCCACCGCGACGGCAGGGTGTGAGGAATGAACTCGTACGGCGATCCCAGTTCCCCGCGCGGGCGGGCCCATGTTCCGGGCCGGCACGGCGACCTCGGCGGTGACGCCCGCGGGGGCGGTTGGTCGGCTGCACAGGAGGGTACGGCACCCGGTCGCGCCTCGGTCGCGCCCCGGGGTGCCGCCGGTGGGCGGGCCTCGGTCGGCGGCTCGGCGTCCGTGCCGCCGCGCGGTCCGGCCGCCGGCTCGGCTTCGGTGGGCTCCGCCTCCGCCGGTCGTGCCGGCGCCGGCCGGGCCTCCGTCCCGGTCTCCCCCGCACCGGGCGCGGGCCGGGCGGGAGCGGGCCGCGCGTCGGTGCCGGTCTCCCCGGCGGCCGGCGGACCGGCCGGCCGCGCCACGGTGGGCGCCGCGGCCGTCGGCGCCGCCTCGGCCGGGCGGGCCAGCGTCGGGTCGGCCGCCGTCGGCGGCGTCGCCGGCCGGGCGTCGGCACGGGCGAGCGTCTCGGGCGGCCCGGGTGGGCCCGGGGGACCGACCGGCCCCGGTCGCGGCGGTCGCGGCGGGGACGACCCGGCCAAGGCGGCGCGGGCGAAGAAGCGCAAGCGGGTGAACATGCTGATCGCCGCGTTCGCGGTCGTCATCATGCTCGCGGGCCTCGGCGTGGTGGGCTTCACCTACTACTCGACCACCGTCGTGCTCCCCGAGGACACCACGCCGCCGCAGGCGACCACCCTCTACGCGTTCGACAACAAGACGGTCATCGCGAAGGTCGGCACGCAGAACCGGACCCTGGTCACCATCGACCAGATCCCGAAGCATGTGCAGGACGCGGTCGTGGCGATCGAGGACCGGAACTTCTACAAGCACTCGGGTGTGGACTACAAGGGCATCGCCCGCGCCGCGTGGAACAACCTGACCGGCGGCCACCGGCAGGGCGCCTCGACCATCACCCAGCAGTACGCCCGCAACGCGTACGACAGCCTGGAGGGCGACACCTACGGCCGGAAGGTCAAGGAGGCGATCTTCGCCTCCAAGCTGAACGACGAGTACAGCAAGTCCGAGATCATGCAGCACTACCTGAACATCATCTATCTCGGGCGGGGTGCGCACGGCATCGAGGCGGCGGCGCAGACCTACTTCGGCAAGCCGGCGAAGAACCTGAGCGTCGCCGAGGGGGCCGTCCTCGCCGCGCTGATCAAGCAGCCCGAGGCCGGCGCGGGTCACAAGGGCTACGACCCGGCGGTCAACCCCACCGAGGCCAAGTCCCGCTGGAACGACGTGATCCGCGCCATGATCGAAGAGGGCATGCTGAACGCCCCGAACAAGCCGGCGGCGCCGACCGAGTACCCGACGGTGAAGAAGCCGAACCAGGGCCCCGGCCTCGACTACGGCGTCGACACCCCGTACGGCAACGTGATCAACTACGTCAAGCAGGAGATGCGGGACCAGGGGCTCTGCGTCGACGACGAGACCAAGGTCACCGACAAGAAGAAGCTCTGCTCGCAGGCGCTGATGTCCGGCGGCTACCGGATCCGCACCACCATCGACACGAAGATCCAGAAGGCGGCGGTCGAGACGGCCCAGCGCAAGTCCAAGGGCTCCGAGCTTGCCGGCCAGCGAAGCAACCTGATGGCGGCGCTGGTGGCGATCCACCCGGACAACGGCCGGGTGCTCGCCTACTACGGCGGCGACAACGGCACCGGCACCGACTACGCCGGCAAGAACACCGACCCCAGCGGCAACGTCACCGGCGGTCACCCGCCAGGCTCCAGCTTCAAGATCTACACCCTGGCGGCGGCACTCAGGGAGGGCAAGTCCCTGGAGTCGTACTGGAAGGGCCGGGCGTTCAAGCCGACGGGCACGTTCAAGGTCAGCAACGCCGGCACCGACAACCCGTCCTGCGGCGACTCCTGCACCCTCAAGGAATCCACGCTGAAGTCGCTGAACGTGCCCTTCTACCACGTGACCGCGGAGATCGGGCCGGACAAGGTCATCAAGGCGGCCGTTGACGCCGGCGTCACCACCATGTGGCGGACGGACACCGACCCGCAGAAGGGATACAACCTGGTCGGGACCGACCTGAAGAAGGTCGCGCCGGACCCGTTCTTCCACGTGGTCGGCTACGGCCAGTACCCAATCACCGTCCTCGACCACGCCAACGGCGTCGCGACCTTCGCCAACGAGGGCGTCTACAACAAGGCCCACTTCCTCTACTCCGTGGAGGAGCGGGACGTGGACACCGGGAAGTGGAAGAAGGTCGGCGGGGAGAAGCTCGCCCCGAAGCAGCGTATCGAGAAGGACGTCGTCGCCGACGTGACCTCGGTGCTGGAGCAGTACCCGGCGCGGGTCAACCACCGGCTGGAGGGCGACCGCAAGGCCGCGTCCAAGACCGGCACCTGGGAGCTCAAGGGGGGCAGCGATGACAACGGCGACGCCTGGATGATCGGCTACACGCCGCAGATCGCCACTGCGGTCTGGGTCGGCAACAAGGACAAGCGGCTGGCGATCAAGCTGAAGGATGGCTCACCCATCAGCGGTTCCAACCTCCCGGGTGACATCTGGGAACGGTTCATGGAAGAGGCGCACAAGACCTCGGACGCCTATCAGGAGAAGAAGGACTTCCCGCCGGCGGCGAACATCGGCGACCCCAACTCCGGCAACGGCGAGGCGCCCCCGCCGTCCGCGCCCCCGTCGAACCCGCCGGGCTGCCCCGACCCGTTGAACCCGTTCTGCCCGCCGAGCGGCAACAACGGCGGTGGCAACAACGGCGGCGGCAACAACCCGGGCGGTCCCACCAGTCCCACCGACCCGAACGATCCTCGGCCGGGTGGCGGCGGTGGTGGGCTGATGCCGAGCATCACACCACGGCCCGGCGACGACTGAGCCACGAACGCCGCCGGCGGCCGGACGACCTGTCCGGCCGCCGGCGGCGTTTCCGCGTACCGACGTGTCGGGTGCTGAAGGGGACGTGGAGGCCGGTCGTACGGCAGGATGCACCCTCATGAGCACGCAGCCGACGCGAGGCATCGACGACGCCGGTGCCGCCGACCATCCGTCCCGGTCCGACGGCTTCGTCCGGGGCGTCTCCGGCGTCATCGGCGGCCCGTTGGGCGACCACGCCGTCGCGCTCGACCGACCCGCCGGGCGGGAGAGCCGGTTCTGGACGGCGGCCAGGATCGTCCTGGCCCTGGTCTGCCTGACCCTGGCGCTGCACTGGGTGCAGAAGTCGCCCTGCCAGGACGGCGCCTGGCAGAACAACGTGCAGTACACCCGGTTCTGCTACACCGACGTGCTGGCGCTCTACTACGCCGAGCGGCTCAACGAGGGCGCGGTCCCCTACCGGGACCACCCCGTCGAGTACCCGGTGCTCACCGGCTACTTCATGGGCGCGCTCGGCCTGCCCGTGCACGCCCTAGGCGAGAACGACCCGGGGATCAACCAGGGCCAGTGGTTCTACAACCTGAACGCGCTGGTGCTCGGCGCGCTGGCGGTCGCCACGGTGGCGGTGATCCTCGCCCTGCGCCGCCGACGACCCTGGGACGCCGCGCTCTTCGCGCTCGCCCCCGCGCTGATGCTCACCGCCACGGTCAACTGGGACCTCCTCGCGATCGGATTGGCCGCCTTCGGCCTGCTCGCCTGGGCCCGCAGTCGGCCCCTGCTCGCCGGCGTCCTGCTCGGCCTCGCCGGGGCGGCCAAGATGTGGCCGCTGTTCGTCCTCGGCCCGATCCTGGTGCTGGCGCTGCGCGCCGGGCGACTCCGCGCCGCCCTCACCGCCCTCGGCGCGGCCCTGGTGTCCCTGGTCGCCGTGAACCTGCCGGTCGCCGTCCCGTACCGGGAGAACTGGGACCGCTTCTTCGAGCTGAACTCGACCCGGCCGATCGACTGGGGCACCCTCTGGTACATCGGGCGCTACCTGGACGGAAAGGTCGGCAGCGCCAACCCCGCCGACCTCGGGCCCTTCGAGTGGCTGAACGTCAACATCCCGGCGCTGAACGCCCTGTCGTACGCCCTCTTCGGGCTGGCCTGCCTCGGGGTGGCCGCACTGGGGCTGCTGGCGCCGCGCCGCCCACGGCTCGCCCAGCTCGCGTTCCTGGTGGTCGCCGCGTTCCTGATCTTCAGCAAGGTGTGGTCGCAGCAGTTCGTGCTCTGGCTGCTGCCGCTGGTGGTGCTGGCCCGCCCCAAGTGGGGCGCCTTTCTTGCCTGGCAGATGGCCGAGGTCTGCTACTTCGCGGCCTTCTACGGGGAACTGCTCGGCGCGTCGACCGGCAAGCCGGTCTTCCCGGAGGGCGTCTTCGTGCTGGCGGCCACGCTGCGCCTGACCACCGTGGTGGTGCTCTGCGTGCTGGTCGTGCGGGAGATCCTGCGGCCGGAACTCGACCCGGTGCGGGCCACGTACGCCGACGACCCGGACGGCGGTCTCCTCGACGGCGCGCCGGACGCACCCTGGCTCGACCGCTGGCGGCGCCGGCCCACGGCCCCCGCCGAGCCGGCACCCCTCCCGGCGTGACCCGTCCCGCCGGGGGCCCCCCGCCGCCACCACGGGGGGGGCCGCGGGGCGCCGGGGTGGGGCGGGCGGAGCCCCCCCGGGCCCTCGGCGCGCGGGGGGTGGGGTG